>JACCUU010000040.1 GCA_013811645.1 Actinomycetota bacterium
CTTCTCGGTCTCGCATTGGTTCTCGCGCTGCTGTTCGCGCCGCGGGTGCCGCTCGCGATCGTCACGCTCGTCGTGCTTGCTGCGTTCTCGGTCCTGACGCTACGAACCGAGGTCGACCGCATCGTCATGGGCACCGGCCTCAGCGGGCGGCCGCTCGCGGGCTCGCCCGGGCTCGTCCTCGACTGGGTGGACACCGTCGTGCCAGAAGGAGAGAAGGTCGCAATCGTCGCCTTCCCCGTCTCCACCGCATGGGACACGACCGCGATCCGCTGGTGGGACGTGGAGCTCTGGAATCGGCGGGTCACCAGCGCCTATGTCGCCGAGGACGAGAACTTTCGGTACACGCCATTTCCGCAGGGCACGCTCCAGCTCGACTGGTCGACCGGACAGGCCGCCGAGACGGGCGCCGCTCCCAGCTATGTCGTCGCCGCGCCAGGCGATTCACGGTTCCAGCTCGCGGGTCGAGAACGAGCGGCGAACCTCGGCTTCGTGGTCAGGCAAGTCGAGCGGCCCTACCGGGCGCTCTGGATGAGCCGCGGGTTGCAGGCCGACGGTTGGACGACGCCTGGCCGCACCGCCACCATCCGAGCATTCGCCCGAGACGAGGATCGCTCCGAGCTCGTTCGCCTCCGGATCCACGTGCGCGCCCCGGAGCTCGCGAGTGCGGCGTACCAACTCTCGGAGGCAGGGCGTACTCGCCCCCGGGCGCTGGAGCCGGGCGAGACGAGGGTAGAGACGGTGCGCGTCTGCCTCCCGGCCGGCTCTATCGCCGATATCGGCCTCACCAGCACGAGCAACGCGCGGATCGCGGGCGCTCAGCTCGGTCCTGGAATCGACGAGACGCGAGCGGTCGGTGTCGGCGTCGGGCCTATCGCGATCGAATCCTTCGGCGAGTGCTAGCGTGGCGCCGTGGAGCGCTGGCACCTTCCCTCCATCGATGTCAGCGGAAAACGCGAGCCCCGGGTGCTCTTCTCACGACCCGAGTGCCGTGCCGTGCTCCTCGACCTCCAGGAGGGCGAGGAGATGGGAGATCACCGGGTGCACGAGCGCGCGATCGTCGAGATCGTCTCGGGAAGGCTCGAGGTCACCGTCGCCGGTGACTCGTTCGAGTGCGACTCGGGGACACTGCTCACGTTCGACCCCGGAGAGACCCGCCGCGTTCGGGCGCTGACACCCGCGCGCATCGTGCTCCTGCTCGCGCCCTGGCCGGGCGACGGCCACTTCCGCGCCGGCGAGACCCCGGACTCCGAGCGGATGCCGGCCAACGCCACCGCTTCGCCACTCGGATAAGTGGTGGACGACCGTCCGGAGCGCAACAAGGAGAACGCGAAGGCGTTCTACGACCTCATGTTCAACCAATCCCGCCCGGCCGAGGCGATCGAACGCTACGTCGGGGACAGGTACATCCAGCACAACCCGGACGTCGCCGACGGCAAAGAGGCGTTCGTCGCCTACTTCGAGCGCATGGCGCACGAGTATCCCGGCAAGCGGGTCGAGTTCAAGCGTGCTCTGGCCGAGAGCGATCTCGTCGCTCTCCACTGCCACCAGACCTGGCCCGGAGAGCACGAGTACGCGGGCATCGACATCTTTCGCTTCGACGAGGACGGCAAGATCGTCGAGCACTGGGACGTCCTACAGATCGTCCCGGAGAGACCCGTGAACGACAACACGATGTTCTGACCTCGAGGAGGTGGCGATGGCCGACTACACGATCAAGCGCTTGGAGGAGGTCGACGACGTGCTCGGCGACTACCCGGGCGAGATGCGGATGATGACGAGCGCGATCGACGCGGAGCAGGTCGCGTTCACGTTCCGGCGGATGCCGCAGCACACGGGCGGGAAAGGGTCCTACGGCCACCGGCACAAGACGCAGGAGGAGATCTACTTCGTCGCCTCGGGCAAGCTCCAGTTCAAGCTCGGTGACGACGTGTTCGATCTCGAGCAGGGATCGGTCGTGCGAGTGCCGCCCGAGACCTGGCGCTCGGTGTGGAACGACGAGCCCGAGGACGCCGAGCTCATCATCGTCTCCAAGCGGGTCGAGGGCGGGTCGGCCGAGGACGCTGAGTATCTGGAGAACTTCTGGGCTGAGTAACTGGCGCGCGCTTCGCGGCCGCTACCGACTCGGTTCGCTCGTGGCGCCTTATCCGCGAGACCAGGACAGCACCTCGGCCACCGGCCCCTGCCACTGCTCGTGGAACGCCGGGCCGCGAGGACCTGCTCCCGACACGATCGGCTCGTTGCCAGGGAAGTGAACGTAGCCGTCCTCGCCCCAGCTGCCCGCGAACGTCATCCAGCTCGGCTTCGAGGCCGTCACCGGGACGAGCTGGGGACGAACAACGCGTCCGTTCCCAGCGTGGTCGACCGGTCGAGCGCCGTAGGCCTCGATCACCGAGATCAACGCGGGTTCGATGAAGCGCGGATCGAGGCGGTGCGCTCCCGGCCCGAAGAAGTTCGCGTGCGAGCCGAGCCCGACGTAGACAAGCGGCCGGAGCCCACGTCGCTTGACCTTCGACCATGCACGTTGTGCGCCCGCGCTATGCCGCGAGAGGCCGAGGACGAGAGGCTTTCCCCGGAGGTCGAGGATGACCGAGACCGCCTCCCAGTCGCCTTCGTGAACCTGCCAGAGATCGTCGGGCGGGACGGTTGGGCTGTACGCGTTGTACGGATACCAGATCCAGTACTGGAGATCGATGCGGTCCTTCACACGGAACGCCGCGCCGTACACGACCGGCGTGGAGAGATGTGCGGCCTGAGCCGAGACGTAGCACGAGGCGGCCGCGACGCCCTCTCGCGCGCGACAGAGCCTCTGGTCGAGTCGGAGGTCGGCTCCCCCGGCCGGGAGTGGCCCGGAAACCATCGACCAGCCCGAGCCCGTCATACGAACGAGATCGGAGTCGGCCAGGAAGCCCTCGACGGGTACCGGCGGAAGCTGCTCCGCCGGATGCAGCACCAGAATCGGAACGTGGCGTGCAAGGAGGACAGCCATGCTTGGCGATCCCGCTCCGCCGGCTCCGGAGGGGACGAGCGCGAC
>JACCUU010000043.1 GCA_013811645.1 Actinomycetota bacterium
GCGTCCGTCTTTCGCGCGTGCTCGACGAGCTCACGAACGAGCTGGGGCGCTCGCCCACCATTCCGGAGCTCGCAAAGGCCACCGGGGCCGAGGAGGAAGAGGTCATCGACGCGCTCGACTCGGCGCATGCGTATTCGACGCGATCGCTCAACGCGACCTTCGAGGACGGTGGAGACGACACCCTCGCAGAGAAGCTCGGGGTCACGGACACGGGCTTCGAGGAGATCGAGGACGGATCACTGATCTCAGCCGGCCTGGATGCGCTCGACGAGCGCGAGCGGCGGATCGTCGAGCTCCGCTTCTTCGACGAGCTCACCCAATCCCAGATCGCCGCCCAGGTCGGCATTTCCCAGATGCACGTGTCCAGGCTTCTGCGCCGCGCGCTCGTCGTCATGCGCGGGAGAATCGAGGAGATGGCGCCGCGTCATGAGTGAAGCTGTCATCCGGCTCAGCTTCCCGGCCAAGGCTGACTACCTCCTGCTCGCGCGACTTGCGCTGGGCGGAGTCGCGCGCGACCTCTCGATCGGGCCGGAGCTACTTGCGGATCTCCGACTCGCTGTCACCGAGGCCTGTGGAAACGCCGTGCGACATGCCTACGACGACGGCGATGGCTCGGTGGAAGTGGCCTTTGTGGTCAACGAGGATCGCCTCGAGATGATCGTGCGAGACTCCGGAGCCGGTCTCGAGCTCCCGGTGATCGAAAGTCTTCTGGACGCCGAGCCCAAGCCGTTCGCCGAGCCGGCGGACGGAGGGATGGGAATCGCCATCATTCGTGTGATCGTCGACGAGCTCGAGGTCAGAAGCGGCGAAGATGGCCGCGGGACGGTCGTGCACATGACCAAGTACCTGTCCGAGCCGTTCTAGCGCCGAGCCTGTCCAGCGATGTGGGTGACTCTCACCGAGGTGACTGTCCGGACTTTCGGTTGCCTCTATTCCATCGCCTCGCCCAACGAGGGCGATATCGGCAGCGCTTCGTCCAGCGCGGTGATCTCGAAGATTCTGCGGGCGGCGCCGCGTGGCAAGACGATGCGGGTCTCGTGACCGCGCTCATCTCTGTCCCGAACCGTTCTGACGAGTAGTCCCAGCGCGGTCGAGTCCATGAAGGACACGGACTCCAAGTTCGCGATCAAACGCCTGCTGCCCGAGTCTGCTTCGGCGAGCGCGGCGGCCAGGTCGAGCGCGACATAAGCGTCCAGCTCCCCCGACGCCGTGACGACGTTCGCGCGCGGAGAGTTTTCGACGGTGATGGTGTGCACGTTCTCGAGGAAGGGAGAGTTGCCCGGGACCGCGACGGTGCCGGCCCCGGGCAGTTCTACCGGCGACTGCTGATGGCGTTCCAGATGAAGAGGATCAGCATCGCACCAGCGATGGCTGCAATCCACGTGCTGATGTCGAAGAACTCGTCGATCGGATCGCCGAACCCGAGCGCCGTCGCGAGAAAGCCGCCCAAGAGTGCGCCGACGACCCCCAAGACGGTGGTCAGGATGAGCCCGATTCGCTCCGCACCGGGCATGATCGCCTTTGCGATCAGGCCACCGAGGAGTCCGAGAACGATCCAGGCGATGATGCTCATGTCTGATCAGTGTTGCTGCGATCACGCTCGACGATGGTGGTGTTCTGCCCACCGCCGTCGCGAGCGCCGCCGAAGCCACCCCAGCTCGACCAGAAGATGAGCGAGGTGACGAGACCGATGATCCCCACGATCAACAAGATCACGCCGACGAGTTGGATGTCAACGCCGGAGACCTCCGCGTCGACAGCCCACGCGAGAACGGCACCGGCGGCGATGAGAAGAATGCTGAGACTAATGCCCATGTCACTCCTTTCGCTGAATGCCGGCCGAGCGCGCTCCGGCGTCGGAGAAAATACCCCGAGCGTCGGCCGGAGAAACCTTCACGAGCTCGGTTCAGGAGGACGAGAGGGCGGCTGAAAGGTCGTCGACCGAACCGCCCAGCGTCGCCACTTCGGAGACGCTGACGATCTCGAAGGTTCTCGAGATCGTGGACTGGGGCTCGACGACGAGCCCGAAGCGTTCCTTGCCGAGATCACGCGCGGCCCGAAAGAGCACGTGCAAGGCCGCGCTGTCGATGAACGCGACGCGCCGCAGATCGAGCACGAGACGTACCCCGTTCATGGATACCGCCTGCTCGACGCGTTCTTCGAGCGCTCCCGCGTTGGTCAGGTCGAGCTCACCCGCGAGAGCAAGGACGACGATCTGTGGATCGTCGGAGGCGTGGTGCTCCACCTCGAACACGGTCACACGTTTGGAAGAAAGGACACGAGGGGCACGGTCAGACATGGATGATGAACCACGAAGCGACTCCAGTCGAGAGCAGTTCGTCGTTTGGGAACTGCTCCGCGGCGGGTATGTACGAAACGCCACTATGAGCAACCCCGAACCGTCGCGCCGGCCTCCTACCGAGTTCTGCATCGATGAGACCGAGCACGTCCACGGGACGCGAATCGTCGTGATTGCCGTGCACGGGGATACGGACATGTATGTCGTCGACGAGTTGAAGGCGCGGCTGGCGGAGGCGATCGACGAAGCGCCGACGGCAGTCGTCCTCGACCTTTCCGGGGTGACGTTCCTCGACTCGATGGCGCTCGGAGTCCTGCTCAGCGGTTTGAAGCGAATCGATGAGATGGGCGGCCAGCTGCGCGTGGTCACGCCTCGTGCCGAGATTCGGCGAATCTTCGAGGTCACGATGTTGGATCAGCTCTTCGACCTCGACTCGAGCCGAGACGAGGCCCTGGCGGCGACTACGGCTCCGGCGTGACCGACGCCAACTCGACCGAGTCGTGTACCGGCAGCATCATCTCCACCGAGGCGATCTCGAGGACGCGCAGGATTCCCGGGTCCCTGGTGACCAGCACGACCTCACCGCCCGCCGACTCCGCCGCTCGCGCGGTCGCAACGAGAGCTCTCACCGCGGACGAGTCGAGAAACGTGCATCCTGAGAGGTCGATGACGACACGTTTGCGGACGTCTGCGCCCTCCAGCGCCTCCTCGAGCTCGGGGGATGTCGCCATGTCGAGGTCTCCGTCGACTCGAACGACTGTCGCGTCCCCGTGGGCCGATGGTTCGACACGTACTTCGAGGTCGCCGGCTCTCGTCACAGGCGCGAGTGTAGGTGAACCTGCGCGACACAGGCGTGACTGATGAGCGATCGAATCTCACTCACGATTCCAGCTCGAGCGCAGTACACGGGCGTCGCAACCCTCGTCCTCGGCGGGATCGGCAGTCGCCTGGATCTCCCTTACGAGCGAATGGACGACCTGCAGCTTGCAGTGCTGAGCGTGCTCGAGTCGGGCGCCGAGCAAGAGATCACCGTGGAGGTCGAAGCAGTCGCCGGGCAACTGCGTGTCTCGTTGGGCCCGCTCGCCGAAGGCAGCGGGTCGAGCCAGGGCTTGGGTCGCGTTCTCGACCCACTGGTCGACTCGTTCGAGAGCGTGCAGCGCGGCGGACGTGAGTGGCTCGAGCTGGAGCTCTCGTGCTAGCGGATTTACGCGATGACGGTTTAGCTCGAGGACGAGCGGGTATGCGCCGGCCGAGTGCGCGCCCCGCCCTTAAAGGGCCGCGCCGATAAAGGGAGCGAGACCGGGTTGGGGGAGTCGAAGGAGCTGCGGAGCGTGTCCGACGATGCCCTGGTCGAGACCCTGGTCGCGCAGGTTTGCGCGCGGGGAAGAGGACGCGCTGGCCGAGCTGTACGACCGCGTCGGTCGCATCGCCTACGGGCTGGCTGTGCGCGTGGTGCGCGACGATCGGCTTGCCGAGGATGCGGTGCAGGAAGGCTTTTTCGTCGTCTGGCGTAGTGCCGCCTCCTTTCGGGCGGAGCGAGCCAAGGCCAGCACCTGGATCCTCACCCTCGTCCATCGTCGCGCTTCCCGACGTGCAGCGAGAAGCGCTCGAGCTCGCCTACTACGGCGGCTTCTCCCAGTCCGAGCTCGCCAAGCGACTGAGTTCCACTGGGGACGATCAAGAGCAGAATGTTCTCGGGGCTGGCGCGACTGCGCGAGCTCCTCGACGAGTCCACGCAGGAAGGGTCATCGAAACCGGAGTTCAGCGACGGAGTCGGAACGTTGAATTTCCCTGTGACCGCGACTTTCCCCTGCTGACCAGCTACCAGTGCCAGGTCCGGTTTTTGCGACGGCAGAGCCGAGTCGACATCCTGACCCTCCAGCCGCGGCCTGACCTTAGCTCTCCGAGATCTTCTCGACCATGCGGCCCGTCGACTCGGGCTGGGCGGTGCGCGAAACGTCGGCCTGAGCCAAAATCCCCACCAGGCGACCGTCCTCGACG
>JACCUU010000088.1 GCA_013811645.1 Actinomycetota bacterium
GCGCGGGCGGAGGGGTGCCGACGACGCGGTAGCCGCGGTCGGTGCGGAGGATGCGGAATCTCGGGCCTCGACTCGGTTTCGGACGGTACTCGAGGAAGTCGGGCAACGACTCGTCGACGACCGGTGCGAGGCTCTCCGTCGAACAGAGCTCGAAAAGAGCGCCCTTGAGCTCGTCGATACCGGCTCCCGTTGCGCACGAGGTCGCCAAGACTCGCGCGATGCGCTCGTCTCGGAGCTCGAAGGACGGCGGGCTCTGTAGCAGGTCGACCTTGTTCAGCACGATGAGCTGCGGGCGTTCGTCGAGGCCTGCTCCGTACGCAGAAAGCTCACGATCGACCGTGAGGAACCGCTCCTCGAGGTCGCTCTCTGAGGCGTCGAGCACATGGATGAGCAACCGCGCGCGCTCGAGGTGGGCCAGAAACTCGTGCCCGAGGCCGGCTCCGTCCGCCGCGCCTTCGATCAGGCCGGGCACGTCCGCGATCGTGAGCTGTCTCTCGGGACCGTCCACGATCCCCAAGACGGGCTCGAGGGTGGTGAACGGGTAGTCCGCCACCTTCGGCTTGGCGTTCGAGATGCGCCGAAGCAGCGAGGACTTGCCCGCATTCGGTAGCCCCGCCAGCGCGGCATCGACGACGAGCTTCAGGTGCAGGACGATCTCCGCCTCGTCTCCGGGGAGGCCAGTCTCGGCAAAACGCGGAGTCTGTCGTGTTGGCGTTGCGAAACGAGCGTTTCCACGGCCGCCCTGTCCACCTCGCGCTGCGACGAAGCGCGTGTCGGAGGTGGTGAGGTCGGCCACGAGCCCGCCCTCCGGGTCGAGGATCTGCGTCCCGACGGGAACACGCACCTTGACCGTTTCTCCATCTGCGCCGTGCTTTCGGCTACCCATGCCGTTGCCGCCCTTGCCTCCGCGCAGAACCTTCACGCGACGGAACGCCGAGAGGTCACGGAGCGCGGGATCTGCGGAGACGACGACGTCGCCGCCACGACCCCCGTCGCCACCGTCCGGCCCGCCTCGCGGCACGTACTTCTCCCGTCGAAAGCTGAGCCCGCCGTGTCCGCCCTGCCCGGCTTCGACGTGCAGCGACGCCCTGTCGTGAAACACGGCGACCAGCCTAGAGACTCGCCGCGGCCGCTAGGAGTCTGCGGTGACCGAGATGA
The DNA here is from genome assembly GCA_013811645.1 of Actinomycetota bacterium. GTDB lineage: Bacteria > Actinomycetota > Thermoleophilia > Gaiellales > Gaiellaceae > GMQP-bins7. Next base: position 1,159 of record JACCUU010000088.1, read on the forward strand.
AGCGCTTCTCGCCCGAGCGGCCGAACTCGACCGTGCCGGCACGCAGCGCGAAGATCGTGTCGTCGCGGCCGAGGCCGGTGCCAGGCCCGGGGCGGAACTTCGTGCCACGCTGGCGGACGATGATCATGCCGGCCTTGACGGGCTGGCCGGCAAAGATCTTCACACCGAGACGCTTCGACTCGGAGTCGCGACCGTTGCGGGATGAACCGAGACCTTTCTTGTGCGCCATTAGGACTCATCCTCCTTGGCGGCGATCGCGGAGTCGAGAGCTGCGACCGCGCCCTTTCGCTTGCCTTCGGCCTGCTCGTACTCGAGGGCTGCCGCGAGCATCGGCGCGTTCCACTCCGGTGCGGCCGCCTTGATCTCCGCCACCGTCATGTCCTCATAGCCTGTGGGCATGCCCTTGACCCGCTCGGGCGTCTCTTCCGCCGTCGCGGTCTTTGGCTCTGCCTTGGGCTCGGTCTTTGCTTCTGCCTTCGGCGCCTCGCGCTTTTTCGTGCCGCCGATCGACTCGATCTCGATCTGGGTGAGCGACGCCCGGAAACCGGTGTGTCTTCGGTACCCGGTGCGCTTCTTGTACTTCCCGATACGGATCTTCGGCCCCTTCACAGCACCGAGAACCTTGGCCGTGACCTTGGCATCGCTCGGCTCGAGCACGGGCGACCCGTCACCACCGACGAGGAGAACCGTGGGCGTGAACGTCGCGCCGTCGTCCTCCGCGATCCGGTCCACCAGCAGCCGCTCGCCCTCGCGGACGCGGTACTGCTTTCCGGCAACCTTGATGATCGCATAGGTCACGTCTGTCTCCGTGCGTGGGAAACGCGGGCAGGAGCGCCCGCGAACCGCAGCATGATAGCGATTAGCGGTCTCTCGGGAGAGCCCGCTAGCGACCTCGTGAGCGCGAGTCGAAGTCCTCGATCCACTCCGACATGGGCACGTACTCGGCGGGAGGGCTGTCGTCGGCGACCGCGACCGGAACGTCCGTGATCCCTGTGGGCTCTGCCATCGCGACTGCGTCGTCTTCGGTCTCGGGAAGCTCGACCTCGGCCGCGGCGCCGTTCGTCGCGGGCTTCTTGCGCTTGCGGCCCCCGCGCGTGCCCCTCCGTGAGCGCTTGCGCTTCGGCTGGCCGTCCCCCGCGGTGTCGACCTGTGGGTCGGCGTCCGCCTCGTGCTCCGACATCGCTTCAGGCTCGGCAATCGACGCGAGCGCGGGCTCGGCCGAGGGAACGTGGATCTTCGGCGTGGGCTTTCGCCCGGTGGCGTTCGGCTCGGTCACGTCCCCGTCGGCAACGGCGTCAGCCGTCGCCGGCTTCCGACCTCGACCACCCCGCGTGCCGCGACGGGTGCGCTTCTTCTTCGGCGCTTCGCCACCGGGGCTCGGCGATGCGACTCCGACCGCATCCTCGGCTCCGTCGTCCGCGTCGACTTCGAGCTCGACCTCGAGATCGGAGTCGATCTCGGGCTTGGCATCCTCGTCGGCCTCGGCCTGGGCATCCTCGTCGGCCTCGACCGCAGCCGACTCCTCGTCGGCGATGCCTTTGGCAGGTGCCTTCCTTCGGCTGGGCGCGCGGGTGGGCTTCTCCGCCTCGGCCTCGAACGTGATCGGCGTCGGCGCGTCGGCAGAGTCGGTGAGCGATGCGTAGGCCACGCCGTCGAGAACGCGTCCGACGGTGACGGAGACCTTCTTGCCGACCAGCTTGGCCGCGCCGGAGACGACGACCTCCGAGCCGTCCACCTTGCCGACGCCAGCGGCCCGGTCGTAGAGCCCGACCTCGACGAGCTTCAGCTCGAATGAGGCCCCTTCGTCGACGGAAGCCGCGGGCTGGAGCGTCTCGAGCTTCCCCTGCGTCAAGACCTGGAAGTGATCGAGATGGACGTGGCCGTTCTCGGTTGCTGCCGAGACGAGGAAGAAACGGCGCCGCGCAACCGCCTCGACCTCTTGGAGGCGACGTCCGCCGGGACCGGCGAGCAGGGCGAGAACCCTGGGATGAACGGCGATTTGGAACGCCTGGACTCGTGACCCCTTCGCAATCTCGCGCAGCCTTCGCTCGATCTCGAGCGCGTGCGTCGCTTCCGACACGACGAACCCGTCGCCCGCGCACACGACGCACTTGGTGGTGAGGATCTCCCGTGGGCCGTCGGTGACGTTCTGGCGCGTCATCTCGACCAGCCCGAGCGGCGAGATCTCGACGACGTAGGTCTTCGTCCGGTCGCGCTCGAGCTCCGTGCGAAGCGCGTCCTCGACGGTCGACCGGTTCTTGGGGTTCGCCATGTCGATGAAGTCGATGACGATGATCCCGCCGATGTCGCGCAGCCGGAGCTGGCGCACGACCTCCTTCACGGCCTCGAGGTTGTTCTTCACGATGGTGTCCTCGAGCCGGCCTCCCGCAGACTTGCCGCGCGAGCCGACGAAACGTCCGGTGTTGACGTCGATGACAGTGAACGCCTCCGCGTAGTCGAAAACGAGATACCCGCCCGACGGCAGGTCGACCCGACGTGCGAGCGTGGACCGAATCTCCTGCTCCACACCTGAGGTCTCGAAGAGCGGCGTCTTCTCGCGATAGCGGTGGACGCGCTCGATCATGTGCGGCGAGGTCTTCTTCAGGTAGCTGACGATCCGGCGGTGGGTGCGGTCGTCGTCGATCTGAGCCCCGACGAAGTCGCCGGCGAAGAGATCGCGGACGATGCGGAGCGGGAGCTCGGCTTCCTCGTAGACGAGCTCGGGCGCGGTGGACCCCTCCGCCTTGGCCTGGATCGTCTTCCAGAGGCGCTGCAGGAACACGAGATCGCGCTCGATGTCCTCCGCGGACGCGCCCTCGGCGGCGGTGCGGACGATGATGCCTCCGCCCTTCGCGTCGAGCTCTCTGACGATCTCCTTGAGGCGGGTGCGCTCCTGGTCCTCCAGCCGGCGGGAGACCCCCATTCCCTCGCCGTAGGGCACGTAGACGAGAAAGCGTCCAGGGAGGGAAAGCTCGGTGGTCAGACGGGCGCCCTTCGACTTCATCGGATCCTTCACCGCCTGCACGAGCACGGTCTGGCCGCGCTTGATCAGATCCTGGATCTTTCGCGCTCCCTTGCGACCTTCGAGCTCCGGGCCGACGATCTCGTCGACGTACAGGAAGCCGTTCTTCTCGAGGCCGATCTCGACGAAGGCCGCTTCCATCCCGGGAAGGACGTTGTCGACCACTCCCAGATAGATGTTCCCGGCGATCGAGCGCCGCTCGGGCCGTTCCAAGTACACCTCGGCGACGCGGTCGTCCTCCAGCACGGCGACGCGCTGCTCGCCGACGTCGACCGAGATGAGGAGCTCGCGCTTCGCCGCAGGGAGCGGCGCGCGCCTGGTCGGTGTCCGTCGACGTGTGGCCCGCTGCGACTTTCGGTCTGCGGGAGCTCGACCGGCCTTGCGCTCGCCCGGCTTCCGTTCGGGCTTGCGCTCCGTGTCTGTCCCCTGGGCGGGCTCACCCGAGGCCTCGTGGATTGTCGACGCCTCCGCGGCAACGTCGGTCGACGTCGCGGGCTTCTTCCGACCGCGCCCTCCGCGGCTGCCGCGGCGGCGCTTCTTCCTCGCGGTTCCCGGAGCGTCTTCCGCCTCGACAGTCTCCGGAGCCTCGTGCACCTCGACTACCTCAGGCGGTGCCTCTTCCTCCATAGCTGCGGATTCCTGGGCCGCAGCTTCCTCTTCCTTCTTTCCAAAGCGAAACCAACGTCGTGGCAAAGTGTGAATCTCCTCGTGTGGTCGCGCGCGATCGGGCGAACGCCGATGGCGTTTCCGGGGTCGCGCTGCGAATGTGTAAAACCATGGTCATGGGACCTGTTCGCAGTGTACCTGCCGGCCCGGTTTTGCCCCGCTAGGCCGCGGCGGGCCTCAGGCGCGACCGGCGAGCCCTTACGGCACGGAGGCGCTGTG
>JACCUU010000108.1 GCA_013811645.1 Actinomycetota bacterium
CGTGACGTCTGCGCGGGTCATCGCTGCCCGCATCATCTCCGAGACCCCGACCGATGCCGGGTCGGGCTGAGCCATGTGGTGCGCATCGTTCGAGGTTCCGTACCCGAGCACCTCCGCATACATCCGAGCTCCTCGCCCCTGAGCGCGCTCGAAGTCCTCGAGCAGCAGCACGCAGGCGCCCTCTCCCATGACGAAGCCCGCGCGGGTGGCGTCGAACGGGCGAGATGCACGCGTCGGGTCCTCCTCCTCGGCGACCAGACCCCGCATCGCAGTAAATCCGGCCAGGATCACGGGATGCATGCAGGACTCCGTGCCGCCCGCCAGGACGACATCGGCATCACCGCGGCGGATCAGCTCGGCGCCCTCGCCGACCGCGTGTGACCCGGTCGCGCACGCCGAGACCGGAGCGTAGTTTGGGCCACGCAGTCCGAGATCGATCGCGATCTGGCCGCTCGCCGAGTCGACGAGGACGTTGGGAAGAAACCACGGCGACACGCGCGTGTAGCCGCGCTCCCTCAGTACCTCGTTCTGCGCGAGGACGCCCATGACTCCGCCGATCGCGGAACCCACGAGGATGCCGGCCCGGGAAGGATCGACCCCGTCGACGCCGGCATCGCTCCACGCCTCCCGCGCGGACGCGACCGCCAGCACGACGTTCCGCTCGAGCCGGCGGGCGTCCTTGGGCCCGACCACCGCCTCGGGCTCGAAATCCTTCACCTCGGAGGCGATGCGAACCGGGTAGCCGGTCGGGTCGAACGCCCGGATCCAGTCCACACCGCTTCGCCCTGCGACCGCTGCCTCCCACGTCGAGCGCGCATCGTGACCCAACGGAGTGACGGCCCCGAGCCCTGTGACGACGACGCGACGCATGTGGGGGAGAGCGTAGTAGCTTGCGGCGGTGGCCCGCCCGCGTCGCCGACTCCCCAGCCGCGAGCCCGTCGAGCGCCCTGACGAGCTCGATGCCTCGATCCCGTTCCCACCGATGGAGGCCGAGCTCGTCCGCCAGCTTCCCGAAGCCGGCGACTGGCAGTACGAGCCGAAGTGGGACGGGTTCAGGGGCATCCTCGAGAACGCGTCCGGCGAGCTTCGGCTGTGGTCGCGAAACGCGCGGCCGCTTCTCCGCTACTTCCCCGAGCTACGGCCGCTCGGGAAGCTGCTCCCCGAGCGCTCTGCGCTCGACGGCGAGATCGTGATCGAGCGGGACGGCGTCCTCGACTTCGACGCGATGCAGACTCGCCTGCACCCCGCCGAGTCGCGAATCGACCGGCTCTCCGGGGAGATCCCGGCGCGCTTCGTGGCGTTCGACATCCTCGTCTGGCAAGGGGAAGAAGTCTGGCGCGAGCCGCTCAGCGAGCGACGAAAGGCGCTCGAGCGGAAAGCGAAGCGCTTCGGACTCTCCCCCGCTTCCCGCGACCGGGACGCGGCGCTCGCCTGGCTCGATCGCTTCGAGGCGATCGGCCTGGACGGCGTCGTGGCGAAGCGCCTCGACGCTCCCTACCTTTCTGGCTCGCGCGAGGGCGTCGTCAAGGTGAAGCCCGAGAAGACCGCCGATTGCGTCGTCGTCGGGCTGCGCTGGAAGTCGCGGCCCGATCGGATCGCGACCCTTCTCCTCGGGCTGTACGACGGGAAAGGCGACATCGACTACGTGGGCTCGGCTGCAGTCGCGGCCGCAAAGCACGCGCAGATCGCCGAGCGTGTGCTTCCGCTCCTCGAGAAGGCGCCCGAGCGACGATTCTCCGAGCCGAACCGCTGGGGTGGCGGCGAGCTCGAGGAGTCGCCACTCCGACCGGAGCTCGTGGTCGAGGTGCGCTACGACAAGGTCCAGTCGAACCGCTTCCGCCACGGCACGAAGCTCATTCGGTTCCGCGACGACAAGGATCCCGCGCAGTGCACCTGGCGCGAGCTCCGGCCCGCTCGTGCAAACGGCCTGACGGTGGAGTCGTTCCTCGGCACCGACTGAGTCAGCGGAGTCGCTTGCCGAAACGAGCGACACGGAGGCCGGGTACGACCTCGAGCTCGTCGAGCTCCTCGAAGCCCTCGCGGAGATAGAGGTTGCGGGCAGGTTCGTTGCGTGCGCCGGTCTGGACGATCGCCCGTCCCGCCGACGGCTCGGACGCGAGCGCCGCCCGCACGAGAGTGGTGCCGATCCCAGCGCGGAAAGACGCAGGATCGACGACCAGCCGATGGACGTCGATCGTGTCGCCGACAAGGCGATACGAGACCGCGCCCACCATGCGGCCCTCGACGAGGACGCCGAGGAACGCCTCGCCCGAGCGCTGGAGC
>JACCUU010000110.1 GCA_013811645.1 Actinomycetota bacterium
TCGACCGCTTCGAGGATGCCGCGGAGGGGCGGCTCGCGAAGGTTCGCGCCCATGTCGTCTCCCGGCAGACCTGCGCGGGGATCGCCAAGGAGCTCGGGCTCGGGGAACGTCTTGCGCAATACGCCGGCGCCGTCGCTCCGGACGAGCTCCAGCGCATCTCACGGAGCCGAAACGTCCTCGCTGCGGTGCTCGAGGCGGCGATGGCCGCGCTTTATCTCGAGCACGGGTTCGAGAGGATCGAGCCTGCGATCGTGGCGGCCTTCTCCGAGAACATCGAGTACGCCCGCTCGAGCCATGTCGACTACAAGACGGAGCTGCAGGAGGCTTTGGCGCGGTCCGGCCGGCAGGTGCACTACACAGTGCTCGAGGTCGAAGGCCCGCCGCACGACCGCCGTTTTGTCTGTGCCGCCCACGTCGCCGGCGTCCAACTCGGGGTCGGCAGGGGGTCGACGAAGAAGTCCGCCGAGCAGGAAGCCGCCCGGCAAGCGCTGGATGCGCTCGGTGTCACGCCGGATCAGATCTAGTACTCGAGCGTCGTCCGTCGCGGACGTGAGAATGCGCGTTCGGTGCACCTGAAGTCGATCAAGATCCGCGGCTTCAAGTCCTTCCCCGGCCCGCTCGAGATCGATCTCGAGCAAGGGGTTGCGGTCGTCGTGGGCCCGAATGGCTCCGGGAAGTCGAACATCGCGGACGCTGTGGTGTGGGCGGCAGGCTCGCTCACGCCCTCCGAGCTTCGCGCCGAGAAGCCCGACGACGTGCTCTTCGCCGGCGGCCGCGACCGGAAAGCCGCCGAGCACTGCGAGGTCGAGCTCGTGTTCGACAACGAGGACGGCAACTGGCCGGAGCTCGATTTCAGCGAAGTCTCGATCGCGCGGCGACTCGTCCGGGGCGGCGAGGGGCAGTACCTCGTCAACAAGACGCCTGTGCGGAGAACCGATCTCGTGGAGTTGCTCGCCGATGTCGGGCTCGGATCCGCGATGCACTCGATCGTCGGGCAGGGCAAAGTCGAACAGGTGCTCGCCTCGAAGCCGGAGGACCGACGCGCATTCGTCGAGGAGGCGGCCGGGCTAGGCAAGTTCAAGCGCCGGAGGCATCGCGCCGAGCTGAAGCTCGCGCGTGTCGCGCTGCAGGTCGAGCGCGCGCGAGACGTCGAAGAGGAGGTTCGGAAGCGGTTGCGACCGCTTGCCCTCCAGGCCACGGCGGCCGAACGGGCCGAGAAGCTCGTAGTCGAGATCGCTGCCTTGAACGCGCGCGTCGCGGAGCTCGACGTGGCCGAAGCAGGGCACAGGCGCAGCGAGGTCGAGGTTCGGCGCGATGCTGCAGCGCTCTCCCGACGCGGCGCCCAGTCGCGGCTGGAAGGGCTCCTCACCGATCGCACGCGGGCCGAGGACGAGCTCTCGGATGCTGCAGGCCGCCGCGAGGCTGCCGTCGCCGCCCTGTACCGCGTGCAGGGTGGGAGCGAGCGCCTGGAGCTCCGAAGCGAGGCTGCAGTCACCGTCCGAGATGGGCTCGGACGAGAGCTGGCGGCGCTCGAGCCGATCTCAGCCGGCGAGACAGACGACAGGAGGCAGCTCGAGCGTGAAGCCCTCGACTCGGCTGCCGCAGCCCGACGGGCAGCATCCGAGCGAGACGGTCTCGGCGAGCAGGCCCGCCTCACGAGCGAGCGGCTCCGGTCGCTCGAGCGTGTCCTCGCCGAGCAGGAAGGCCTTCCCCCGGCTGCGCGTGCGCTTGCCGAGCGTGGAGCACGTCTTGCGCTGGGAGCACTCGAGGTCGAGCCCGGGTCCGAGCGCGCGGTCGCCGCGGCCTTGCGCGCTCGTGCCTCCGCGGTTCTCGCGGACGATCCACGTGCAGCGCTCGAGCTGCTCGAGCGCGCCCGCGCCGAGGGCCTTGGCAGCCTCACGGTCCTGGCGGGAGCGAAGCCGCAAGAGCTCATTTCGGAGTTCCCGGTCGTACCCAAGGACGAGCTGCTTGCCGCTTCCGTGCCTTCGGTCACTACGGAAGGATTCGGCTACGACCCCGCCCGACGCGAACTGTGGTTCGCGGGCGAGACGGCCGAAGCGGTCTTGCTCGAGCTCGAAGCGAGGCGCCGCGAGATTGCGGTGCAGGCGGCAGAGCTCGGGCAGCGTGCGGAAGGGGCAGTCCGCACCGCAGACGAGCTGGCCGCTCGGGCAGATGCTGCCTCGGCAGCCCTCGGAGACGTTCCCGTCCGTTCGCTCACGCGATCGATCGATCGCGACGTGCTTGCGCGCATCCACGAATGCGCACGGAGCCTTGCGACGCTGCTCAGTGCCGCCCACGCCGCAGCAGCGCGGTTCGATGCTCCGCTTCGCGCTCGCGTCGATGCTGGTGCGCTGCGATCGGGGGAGCTCGGCGATGAGCTTCGCCGGCTCGGCGCCGCGGAAGTGGGGCTACGGCAGGAGCTCGAAGAGGCGTCAGAGCGGGTCACGACGGCCGAGATCGACCTCGCGCGCCTCGATGCCGAGACGCAGGAGGCTCGGCGAAGGCTCGAGGCTGCGGCGGTGGAGCCTGCGACGGGCGATGATCGCGACGAGCTCGCCGCCCGCGCAGAGCGGCTGGAGACCCGACGAACGGCGCTCGGCCAGGTGAACCCACTAGCCCGCGAGGAGTACGAGATCGAGAAGGAGCGGTTGACCGACCTGCAGACGCAGCGTGAGGACCTCGAGCGGAGCCTCGACGAGCTCGAGCGGCTCCGTGCGGATCTGGCCGAGACGGTGGAGCGAAGGTTTGCGGAGACCTTAGCCTCCGTCGCGCAGAACTTCGAGGAGGTCGCCGCGACGCTCTTCCCAGGCGGCGAGGGACGGCTGCGGCTGGTCGAACCGGAGGGCGAGGAGTCCGAGCACGGAGTTGAAGTCGAGCTCCGACCTGCCGGCAAGCGGAACACGCGGCTCTCACTGCTGTCGGGAGGAGAAAAGGCGCTCGGCGCGATCTCGTTCCTCTTTGCGCTCTTCCTCGCGCGCCCGTGCGCTTTCTACCTCCTCGACGAGGTCGAGGCTGCCCTCGACGACACCAACATCGCGCGCTTCGTCGAGTTGCTCCGCCGCTACTCGGACCGTGCGCAGTTCGTCGTCGTTACCCATCAGAAGCGGACGATGGAGGCGGCCGACGTCCTCTACGGCGTCACGATGGG
>JACCUU010000127.1 GCA_013811645.1 Actinomycetota bacterium
GCCGGGGGCGGTCACGACCAAGCCAGGCGACGCACTCACACGCTGCGTCATCGGTCGTTGAAGAAGAACGAGATCGCGAGATAGACGAGCAGTGCGATCGGGACGATTGTCGAGGTCCACTTCCTGCGGCTAGAGCTTTCCGGCTGATCGTCGGACTCGGGGGCATCCGCGACCTCCGGCTCGAAGGTCTCCGTCTGCATCGTCTGGGGCTCGAAGTCGTCGGGAACGTATGCCTCGGGCTCACCGACTTCGCGCGGCTGGGCGTATGCGTCGTCCTCGACGACGCCGTCCTGGAGATCGAAGAGGCTCGGCCACCTGCCGCACGTGCGGCACGAGTTCGCGACCGGCTCGTTGATCGTCACGCACTGCGAGCACCGCCAGGGGGAGTCGGCCATGCGCGGAGCTTAGAGACGCGTGCCGGCTAACGCGTCATCCGGAGGGGGATCTCGACGAGGTTGATCCGCGACCCGTCTTTGGCCGAGCTCTCGAAGACGATGAGCTCGCCGACCCCGTCGAATGGAACTTCGAACGGGACGGTGAACTCGAAGGTTCCGCGCGTTCCCGTTCCCGAGGTCGCCGTCACGAAGTCCTCCGCGATGATCCGGCCGTCGGTGTCGGTCAGCTCGTACTGAAAGTTCGCCTCAACGTGTTGGCCGTGCCCGTGACGCGCAGCGGGCTCGTCACGTCCTCGAACGAGAGCGGAGCCTCGACGAGGATCGCAGGCGTCAGCTCTTCGAAGTCGGTTCGGTCGAATCCGGTGAGAAGAGCAGCGCCTTCCTCCACGTCCACCGATCGCACGGCCTCGAGCTCGGTAAGGGTGAACACCAGTTGGGCGAGACCTTCGGGGGACAGCTCGGGATCGAGCTGGACACGCGCCACCCCGTCGGCGACGGCGATCTCCGGAAGCTTGTAGTCGGCGGACAGCGCCGTCCTGAAGCCGAGCTCGAGCTCATCGTCACTCGGCCCCCGGATCAGCTCGGTGGCGATCTCGTCCGCGCCGTCACCAGCCAGCGGGATGTCTCGCAGCGCCGGCCAGACCTTGCCGTCACGCAGGAGGTAGACACGACTCTTCGAGGAGTCCGGCACTGCTTGCTCCTTCTCTTCTCCGCACCCGACGGCCAGGATCACCGCGACGGCCACGATCGCGCGCCTCACGGCCAGAGCCTAGAGGTGTGGCGGGGATCCGGCACGACCTCGGCGACGCGCCCGCGCAGGTCGGCATGGTCGAGATCAAGCTCGAAGCCGAGCCGCGAGGCGGTCTCCTTCTCGAGCCCCTGCCAGAGCTCGATCGTCTCCCAGAGTGCGCGGGCGACGTCGCGCACGTTGTAGTACGCGTACGCCTTCTCGAGCGCGGCGAGCGCGCCCGGATCAGCCCAGCGCTCGACGAAGCGACCGGCGTGCCAGGTGTCGACGGACGGATCGAGCGCGCGCGCGTGCCACTCGAGCAGCGTCAAGAGCCGGTCCTTCATGTAGCCGTCGAGGCAGCCCTTGGCCGTCAAGACCTCGCCCCGACGGAGCTTCTTCGCCGCCCAGAGCGCGTGGTACCAGAAGTCCGAAGCCAGGTCTGTGTACTCGCGTTGGTTCGGCGCGGATGGCTGCTCGGCTGTGGCGGCTACGCGCGCGAGCCGCTCTGCGAGGTCGATCTTGTCGATGAGCACCCGATAGCCGCGAGCGAGCAGATGGGCTGCGTTCTCGCTTTGCTCGAGCAGCTCGAGCGCTGTCACCGTAAAGAGCGGGAAGTCGACGTCCTCTCCGGTTTCGTACAACACGCGTCGTTCTCGCTGGCCAACCGGGGTGTCCTCGAGAAACGTCAGCACCGGCTGCCCGAACTCGCGGACCCAGCTCGGGTCCTCCGCGTATGGCTCGGGGTCGTCGACGATCAGGACGATGTCGAGATCCGACCAGCGATCCGCAGGAACCTTCGCCCGCGCCTGCGATCCGACGACGAGCAATGCACGAATGTCCTCGCGCTCGCTGGCCCAGTCGACCACTGCCGCGGTCATGAGGTCCGTCCGCGTGTTCACGTTCAGGAGCAGGCGTTCGTCCACCTCCTGGATCATC
>JACCUU010000133.1 GCA_013811645.1 Actinomycetota bacterium
GCCCGACGTCGAAGGCTCGTCGTCTCCACCGCAGCCGGCCCCGAGGGTGAGCAGCGCGATCGCACAGAGAAGGCCCCGCATCGCGTGCGATCCTACCGTCGTGGCCGTCACGAGATGCGAGTGGGCGTCGGGCGGATCCGAGCTCATGCTCGCCTACCACGACGAGGAGTGGGGAGTCCCCTCCCACGACGACCGGCATCTCTTCGAGATGCTCACGCTCGAAGGCGCCCAGGCCGGTCTCTCGTGGAGCACGATCCTGAACAAGCGCGAGGGGTATCGCGAGGCTTTCGCGGGCTTCGACCCTCAGGCTGTCGTACGATTTGGCCCGAAGAAGATCGACCGCCTCCTCGGGGATCCGGGAATCGTCCGGAACCGGCTCAAGATCGAGTCGACCGTGAACAACGCCGCACGCGTTCTCGAGGTGCAGGAAGCGCTTGGCAGCCTGGACGGGTATCTGTGGCGTTTCGTCGACGGTGAGCCGATGGTCGGACGTTGGCGCGGCCTCGCCGAGCTCCCCGCGGAGACGGATCTCTCACGCATGCTCTCGAAGGATCTCAAGAAGCGCGGGTTCCGATTCGTCGGACCGACGGTCTGCTACGCGTTCATGCAGGCGGTCGGGCTAGTCAATGACCACACGGTCGGCTGCTTCCGCCTCCCGGAGCTTGCGCCATGACCGCGCCGATCCGGTACACGCGAAGCGGCGACGTCAACATCGCCTACCAGGTCACGGGCGAGGGCCCGTTCGATCTTGTGCTCGTCCCCGGTTTCTTCTCCCACCTCGAGGTCGACTGGGAGTATCCGGCGCACGCTCACTTCCTCGAGCGGCTCGGATCGTTCCCACGTTTGATCCGCTTCGACAAGCGTGGTACAGGGCTGTCGGATCGCGGGGTTGGGCTTCCCGACTTCGAAGCGCGTATGGACGACGTACGAGCGGTCATGGATGCGGCGGAGAGCAGTCGGGCCGCGCTCTTCGGATACTCGGAAGGTGGACCGCTGAGCGTCCTCTTTGCGGCGACCTACCCCGAACGGACACGTGCGCTCGTCCTGTACGGAACCTACGCAAAGCGCACCGACCCAGATGCTGACTACCCGTGGGCGCCCACCCGGGAGGACCGGGCGCGAGTCGCCCGCGAGCTCGAGGAGACGTGGGGAGAGAACGTCGACCTCTCGACGATGGCACCCAATGCCGAGCCGGCGATGGCGTTGTGGTTTCACCGCCGCGGACGCGCTGCTCTCAGTCCAGCTGGCGCGCGTGACCTCATCCTCATGAACTCGAAGGCCGACGTTCGTGAGCTGCTCCCGTCCATCCAATGTCCGACGCTCGTCCTTCACCGCGGGGGAGATCTCGATGCGCGGGTCGAGGAGGGCCGGTACATCGCCGAGCGGATTCCGGGCGCTCGCTTCGTGGAGCTCGAGGGAGAAGATCACCTGCTCGTGAAGAATCCGGATCAGATCGTCGACGAAGTCGAGGTGTTTCTGACCGGAGCTCGTCCTGCCCCTCACTCCGATCGCGTGCTCGCGACGATTGTCTTCACCGACCTCGTGGGATCGACGGCGCGAGCCCGGGACCTCGGCGACGCGCGCTGGGCGGCCCTTCTCGCCCGGCACAACGAGGCTGTGCGCCGAGAGCTCGCCCGCTTCTCCGGGGAGGAGATCGACACTGCGGGCGACGGATTCCTCGCCCTCTTCGACGGCCCCGCACGTGCGGCTCGGTGTGCACTGGAGATCCGCACTGCGCTAGCCGAGCTAGCGCTGGATGTGAAGGCGTCCGTGCACACGGGTGAGATCGAACGCCGTACCGGTGAGAAGCCGCGCGGGCTCGCCATTCACGTCGCCGCCCGGATCGTTGCGCTCGCGAGCGGGGGCGAGGTGCTCGTGAGCTCGACGACCCGTGATCTCGTCGAAGGGTCCGGCCTCGAGTTCGAAGATCGGGGCGAGCACGAGCTGAAAGGGATCGAGGGCCCGCGCAGGTTGTTCGCGGCGCGGTGAATCAGCGCGCGAGCGAGAAGCGGACGAGGCGCTTCATGACATCGGCCACCTCGAGCTTGACGGCGACCGGCTCGCCCAGCGGCAAGTCGTCGCCCTCGCAGCGAGCCGTGACCGCCGGCTCCTTGAGCTGCACGGTGCCCCCGCCGTCGTGCTCGTCCACGTCCACGACGACTGCCTGGAACGTCTCACCGATGCTGGGCTCGAGCACCGCCGCCTCGACGGTCGAGACGATTCCCGACTCGTACTGCTGAGCGCGCCTGTTCGAGACGTCCATCGTCTCAGGCAGTCCCGAAAGCGCCGAGCGCGCCCAGTCCGGTATGTCAGCGCCGCCCGAAATCGCGACGCACACCTCGCCGACGTAGCGGTCCACGAGGCGCCGCAGTGGCGCTGTCGTGTGCGCGTAGGTCGAGGCGACTCCAGCGTGAACTGCCTTGTCGGGCGGCTTGCCGTCAAACGCGAGATACCCCGACCCGCGGAGCAGGACGGTCGACTCGGAGACGAACGCGGCGTGCATCGCCAGCCGTGGATCAAGCTCGCGCACGAGGTCGGCGTACGTGACCTCCTCGGGCCACGGAATCTCGAGCGCCTTCGCTGTTCGCCGCAGGCGGGCGACGGCTCCACGATCGGCCTTCGGCAATGTGCGCAGGACGCCGACCCCGGCGCCCAGCATGAGCTCGGCTGCGCCCATCCCGGTCATCAGCGAGATCTGCGCATTCCAACCCTCGACCGGGAGCGGCGCGCGGTAGCGAAGCGTGTAGCCATTCGAGTCGTTGTGCACCTCCTGCTCCGGGATCGGCAAGGTGATGCCTCCACGGCGGGCTTCGCGCTCCTGCCGAAGCGTGCCCACCTCGCGCAGGAGCTGGAGCGATTCCGGCGCCGCGCCCTCATCGAGCGAGCGCTGCACGCCCGCGTAGTCGAGCTTCTCGCGACTGCGCACGAGGGCCCGGCGAACAGCAACCTCGATGCCCTCGCCGGTCTCGTCGACCTCCATGTCCCAGACGAGCGCAGGTCGAGTCTCTTCTGGAAGCAGGCTGCCTGCGCTTTCTGAGATCTGCGGTGGATAGAGTCGGGCCTTGTCGTCCGGTGCATACAGGGTCTGACCCCGTGCGTGCGCCTCCCCGTCCATCGGCCCTCCGGGGGTGACGAACGCCCCGACATCGGCGATCGCGTAGCGGACGCGGTAGCCCTTCCCGCGGCGCTCGAGGTGCATGGCCTGATCGAGGTCCATCGACTCCGGGGGGTCGATCGTGACGAAGGGAATGGAGGTTTCGTCCGCTTCCGGCAGCCGGGGTGAGCGGACGGACTCGTCGGCCTCGGCCAGGACTTCGGCCGGAAAGGCCATCGGCACGCGAAGGCTCTCGCGCAGCTCTGCGAAAGCCGACGCGATCTTGGCGTCGTCGGGCGCGGCGAGGCGAACACGACGCCGGGGCATGGAGAACGCCTAGGCCCGCGTCGTGACGGCGATCAGGTCGGCGAGGTTGACCAGCTGGATCGCGGCCCTCATCACGGTGACCCGGTCGTCCTCGGTCAGCTCGGGCGCTTCCTGCCAGAGCTCTCCGGCTGTCGCCAGGAGCTCCTGGATCTGCTCGGACTCCGTCGCATGCCCGTCGCGCTCGCGCGAGGCGTTCGCCGCGAGCCCGAGCGCGCCGATGGCGTCGCGCTGTCGCAGCCACAGCATCGGCACCGCCATGGAGATGTACTGGTGGATGCGAGCGAAGGTCAGCGGCTGGAAGAGCGATGATCCGCCGAGGGGTTTCGTGAGCGTCGGCGGTGGCTCGCCCTCGACGATTCCGCGCGCCGTTCCCCCGAGCATTGCCCGCAGCCGGTCGTCGTCGAAGCCGGCGAGCCGCGCTGACCGTATCGATACGAGCAGCGAATTCGGTTGTCGGCCGTACGGGTAGTCGGATGCGTACACGATCTGCTCCGGCGGCACCTGGCGGAAGAGATCGAGGAGATCGAGCGCGCTCCAGACCGAGGTATCGAAGTACACGCCGGGGATTCCGCCCAGGCGACCGGCGAGCGCCGCCATGTCCGCGATCCCCGCGTGCGCGATGATCAGCCTGACTCCCTCGTTGCGGCGGACGAGCGCCTCGAGGTTCTCGGCGATCGGCGGCAGGCCTCGGCCTCCGTGGATGAGGATTGGCACGCCTCGCTCGACCGCGAGCTCGAACACGGGGCCGAGGCGCTCGTCGTCGAGCGCGAAGGCCTGAGCACGAGGATGGAGCTTGATTCCCCTTGCTCCGAGGTCGAGCGCGCGCCTCGCTTCGTCGATGGGGCTGGCGGTCAGGTCGAGTCGCACGAACGGGATGAGCCGGCCCTTCGAGCCCTCCCCGTGGGCAAGCGTGCGATCGTTCGGCTTGCAGAACCCGGGTTCTCGATCCGGCTCGTCGAGGCAGAAGACGAACGCACCGCTGAACCCGAAGCGGTCGAGAAGCGCCGAGAGCTCCTCGTAGCGGCCGCGCATCCCGTCGATGTCGTTCCCGAGGTGCGTGTGGACGTCGAAGAGGTACGCATCCGTGGGAAGCTCGGAGCGAAGCTCGGCCTCGTACGTCTCGACGATCGCCCGCGCTCGGTCGATCGAGGTCATGCTTGCGCATCCTCCAAAGCCGCCCAGACGCGCGGTGCGGTCATGGGCAGTTCCCGGAGCCTGATACCGACCGCGGCGGCGACCGCGTTCGCGATCGCGGGCGCGGCGGCGATCACCGGCGCCTCGCCGATGCCCTTCGCGCCGAAGGGCCCGTCGGGTGCAGGCACCTCGACGATAAGTGTGTCGATGTCCGGAACGCGATCGGCGAGCGGAATCGCATAGTCGAGGAACGAGCTGGTGAGGAGCTGCCCGCTCTCGTCGTGTACCAGCTCCTCGAAGAGCGCCCAGCCGATGCCCTGCGCTACGCCTCCGCGCATCTGTCCCTCGACGAGCGCGGGATTGAGCGCTCGACCGACGTCCTGGGCAATGACGTGGGCGAGGAGCGTGACCTCGCCGGTTTCCTGGTCGACTCGGACATGCGCGAGGTGCGCTGCGACCGACGGCGCGCCGCGCGTCTGCGCCGAGCCGCCGTGCCCCTCGATCGGCTCGTAGCGCCCGCCGAAGCGGAGTGCTTTGGCGGAGATCTCCGCGACGGTGATCGAGTGGTCGGGCGAGCCGACCGCGCGCACGGCTCCGTCGACGACCTCGAGGTCAGCCGGTGCGATCTCGAGCTCCTCCGACGCCGCTTTCAGCAGCTTCTCGCGTGCGGCCTCGGCCGCCTTCAGCACGGCAGCGCCGACCGTGTACGTGACCTTGGAGCCGGCGCTTGCGCCGGAATACGGACCGGTGGCGGTGTCGGCGGCGACCACTCGTATTTGGTCGGGAGACAGGCCGAAGGTCTCCGCCGCGATCGCAGCGAAGCCCGTGTTGACACCGCTCATGTCCACCGCGGACGTGACCACGGTCATCGTTCCGTCCTGGTTCACGCGGCAGACCGCAGCGGCAGGCTCGGTGCCACCCGGCCAGTAGCCAGCGGCGACTCCCACTCCCTCGTCGGCCGGGAGCGAAGCGCGCGTCTTCCAGAGCGGATGCTCGCGGATACGCTCGAGCACCTCGACCGCGCCCATGCGCGGGAAGGGATTCCCACTCACGCCCACGTCGGCCTCCACCACTGCGTTTTGCAGCCGGAGCTCGAGCGGATCGACCTCGAGCTCCGCCGCGAGCTCGTCCAGGAGAGTCTCGAGCGCGAAGGCGGCGGTCGGGGCGCCGGGCCCGCGGTACGCGCCGAACGTGAATCGGTTCGTCTGGACGCCGTAACCGCGGATGTCGTGCGCCTTCCAGCGATATGGGCCGGCGACGAGCAGCGTCGTAATGCCCTCGACCCCCCAGCCTGCGTTCGAGCCGCGATCGACGATCATCCGGGCGGTGAGCGCGGTCAGCGTGCCGTCCTTGCGCGCGCCGAGCTTGAGATGGGTTACCTGCGCGGATGCGGGATTCGTCGCCTGGAAGTCCTCGGCGCGGGTCAGGACGACCCTGACCGGTCGCCGCAGCGCGAGTGCGGCGCCGGCAGCGAGCGGCTCCATCAGCGCGAGCTTGCCTCCGAAAGCGCCGCCGAGGGGCTCCGCGACGACGCGGATCCGTTCGAGTGGCAAGCCGAACGCGCGGGCCAGCTCGCGCTGGGTCACGAACGACCCCTGCGTGCTGGTCGAGACGACCAAAGTCTCATTCGGCTCGAGCCAGGCCGTGGCGACTTGGGGCTCGATGTAGGCCTGGTACACCCAGGGCGTTCGGAAGGTCCCCGAGACCACGACATCGCTCGTCTCCAGGAGTGCGGTTGCATCGCCGGAGCTGCGGTGAACGGTGTCGAGCACGTTGTCGGAGAGCTGCTCTTCGTCCCCGTCCTCCTGCCCGTTGTCCACTCCGGCGTGGATCGACTCCATGTCCCCTCCGCCGGCCTCCTCCTCGACGACCCGGGCGAGCGCGCGGCCGGGCAGCATGGCGTCCTCGACGTCGACGACGGCGGGAAGCGGCTCGTACTGCACGACCACGGCTTCGACGGCGTCCTCGGCGGCGGCCTCGTTCTCGGCCACGACCAGCGCGACCGGCTGCCCGGCGAAGACGACCTCCGTGCGTGCGAGCGGCTCCGTCGTGCGGTCCGAGCCGGCGCCGGTGAGCGGGAGATCGTCGGCGGTCAGGACCGCGACGACTCCCGGCATGGCGAGCGCCGCGTTGCGCTCCACGCGTTGGATCAACGCATGCGCCTCCGGCGAGAGAACGAGTCGGGCGTGCAGGAGACCATGGACGTGGCCGTCGGCGGCGAAGCGAGTCGCGCCGGTGACCTTGTCGGGTGCGTCAACCCGGGCGCGCGCGACGCCGATGACGCTCTCCGTCATGCCGCCTTCTCCATGTTCTCCCGTGCACGGTCGAGCGCGCGACGCACGACGACACCTGCGAGGTGCCGCCGGTACTCGGTAGGCGCGAAGCGGTCACCGTAGATCTCCGCCTCTGTCAGCGCGTCCAGCGGATCCGCGTCCGCGGGAAGCAGGAACGGGTGCGCGCCGACCCCGGTCACGGCCACGCTCCGCTTTCCATCCGGAGTGACGTGCGCCGCAGCGCCGGCGAGCGCGAACCCCGAGGCGGGATGCTCGACCTTCGCATACGCGGAGCCCGATCCCTCGACCAGCGGGAACACGACCTCGGTGATCAGCTCTCCTGGGGCAAGCGCGGTCGTGAAGGGGCCGAGGAAGAACTTCTCTGCCGAGAGCTTCCGCTCAGCACGCGCATCGCGCACGACGACCTCGGCGCCGAGTGCGAGCACGACGGCCGGCATATCGGAGGCGGGGTCGGCGTGGGCAAGGCTTCCGCCGAGCGTTCCCCGGTTGCGAACCTGTAGGTCACCGATCTCGGCGGCGCACCCGGCGAGCGCGGCGAGCGAGGGCCGTTTGAGCTCCGGCGCGCTCTCGAGCGTGTCCCAAGTCGCTAGTGCGCCGAGGCGGAGCTCGTTGTCTCCCAGCTGAACGCCACCGAGCCCGAGCCGGCCGATGTCGACGAGAACGCTCGGCCGGACGATCCGCAGCTTCATCACCGGGAGGAGCGACTGACCGCCCGCGAGCGCTTTCGCCTCCGGGTCGGTGAGCGCGTCGAGCGCTTCGTCGAGCGTTTCGGGCCGGACGTGCTCGACCGCGGCGGGGATCATGCCGCGTCCCCTTCGCGAAGCGCCGCCGCCGCGGTGCGCACCGAGTCCACGATGGACTGGTACCCCGTGCAGCGGCAGAAGTTGCCCTTGAGCGCGCGGCGGATCGTCGCGTCGTCGGGATCGGGCTCTCGCGAGAGGAGATCGGACGCGGTCAGGATCATCCCGGGCGTGCAGAAACCGCACTGGAGCCCGTGCTGCTCGACGAACGCGCGCTGGATCGGATGCTGCACGCCGTCGGGGGCGAAGCCCTCGATCGTCGTCACCTCGACGTCCTCCGCCTGCACCGCCAGCATCGTGCAGCTCTTGACCGCTCGTCCGTCGACGAGGACGGTGCAGGCGCCGCACTGGCTTGTGTCGCAGCCGATGTGCGCGCCCGTGAGCCCCAGCCCGTCCCGGAGTGCATGGACGAGCAGTGTTCGAGGCTCGACGTCGAGTGATCGCGACTCGCCGTTGACGACGAGCCCGACCGTCCTGGAGCTAGGCACCCGCAGAGAGCGCAGAAAGCTTGTCGCGAAGGTACGCGAGGTACGGCTGCGGATCGATCACAGGCGACCCGGTGAGCCGCTCGATGGTCTCCTTCGGCGTGAACTTGCGCCCGAGCGAGTAGAGGTTCTCGCCGAGCCACCCCGACAGCCCTTCGAGCTCGCCCGACTCCAGCTGCGCGTCGATGTCGGGTATCGCCTCCTGCACGACCGACCAGATCTGGAGCGAGATCACGTTGCCGAGGGCATAGGTCGGGAAGTAGCCGATGCCGCCGCTCGACCAGTGGACGTCCTGGAGCACCCCGCGCGCGTCGTCGGGAACGTGGACGCCGAGCAGCTCCCGCATGCCCGCGTTCCACGCCTCGGGAACGTCTTTCGGCGCGAGCGTCTCCTCGATCAGGCGGCGCTCGAGATCGAAGCGGAGGATTATGTGCAGGCTGTACGTCGTCTCGTCGGCCTCCACGCGGATCAACCCTGGTTCGGCGCGGTTGATCGCCGCCATGAAGGCATCGAAGTCGGTGCTCCCCAGTTGCTCGGGGAAGGCCTCCTGCAGCGGCTCGTACCAGCAGGACCAGAACGGGCGGCTACGCGCGACGAGGTTCTCCCAGGTCCTGCTCTGTGACTCGTTCAAGCCGAGCGACGGCGCATTCGCGAGCGGGGTCCGTTCGAGCGAGCGGCCGATCCCGTGGGCGTAGAGACCGTGTCCGGCTTCGTGCATCGTCGACCAGAACGAGCTGAGCCCGGTCGGCTGGTACCTCGTCGTGAGGCGTACGTCGCGTCTCGAGAACGAGGTGCAGAAGGGATGGACGGTCGGATCGAGTCGCCACGACCCGTTCTCGAAGCCGACGGTCGCGAGCACGCGCTCTGCGAATGCACGCTGCAGCTCGGGCGCGTAGGAGACGTCGAGGAACGACGCGTCGACCTGCGGAGCGGCGCGCACCAGCTCGGCGAGTACGGGCCGGATCGTGTCGAAGACCTCGGCGACCTCGGTCGTCTGCATCAGTGGCTCGAAGTCGTCGAGCAGCGGCGTGTAGGGCGAGTCGTCCCACTCGAAGCACTCCGCGTAGCGCTTCTTCAAGTCGAGGTTCCGCTCGAGCGTGGGAAGGAAGGCGGCAAAGTCGTTGTTCGCTCGGGCGTCGACCCAGACCTGATGTCCCTGGGCGCCGGCCAACAGCATCTCGGTGCGAAGCTCGGTGGGGACGCGCCTTGCCTTTTCCCAGTCCCGACGGGTCACGCGAATCAGGCTCGCTTCGTCCGAGTCGTACTCGACTGACGCCTCGTACGAGCTGAGCCTTTCCAGGAGCGTTCCGATCTCGCCGTCGACGAACTTCTCGTGGGCGATTCGTCCGAGCGTTGCCAGCGCCTCGGCACGGGCAGGCCCGCCGAGCATCGGCATGTTCACACGCTGATCCCAGCCGGCAAGGAAGAGCATTCGCCCGAGATCCGAGATCTCTGCGAGCCGCTCGCGGAGCTTGCGGAGGTCGGCTTCCACGACGTCTGACTCTATCTAGGCGGGGTAGGATCGGCGGCCGTGATCATCGAACCTCCGGAATTTGCGGCGTGACGGATCAGGCCATCGAGACGCTGCTGGCCGAAGAGCGTCGT
>JACCUU010000134.1 GCA_013811645.1 Actinomycetota bacterium
CGACCACCGCCTCCGCAACCCCTTCGATCCAGACCTTCGTGCGCCTGCCGCCTCCGCGATCGTCGCCGACGATCGGCTCGAGGGCGTAGATCTTGTCAGCGCGCGCGTACTTGCCGAAACCGAGAAAAACCATCCGCGCCGTCGCCATCGCCGCGATTATGACGCGGCTAGCAAGCGGACGAGAACGTAGTCGAGGCGAGCCAGATCGCGGACGGCGGTCGGCGAGACGGTCGGCACGACGTGCGTGAGCGACTCGAGAATGGTCAGCCGCGCGGTGGGGCATGCGTCGGCGAAGGACGTCGCGTCGGCGAGCGGGATGTACTTGTCCGCGCGGGCGACGACGAGCTCGACAGGCGCGGTGATCTCGTCCGCGACGGCAAGCGGAGACAACGCCTCCACACCAGCTCGAAGCGCATCGGGCAACGCGGCGAACAGCCCATCGAAGCGGCCAGGCTCCTCATTCGAGAGCAGCGCGACGGCGGCACGTGCCGGATCCCCGAGGCCCCCTCGAGGCCACGTACGCAGGCCGGAAAGTGGCTCTAGGCCGTAGTCCTCGAGCGCGAGCAGGTGCGAGCGAAGCGCTGTCCGGTCGTCGCCGGGCTCGAGACAGGAGATCACCGAGCGCGCGATCACGAGCCTGAAGAAGTCACCCGGTGCGAACGGCATCACCATGTCGCCGCTACGGCGGACGTTCGTCGTGATGTAGCGAATCGCCTCGGAGACGTCGTTGAGCGGCGCGAGCGCGAGGACGAGCGACACCCGGTTCCGAAGGCTCCGGTCGGCAGCGCAAAGCAGCGCGAGCGTCGCTCCTCCCGAGATCCCTACGAGAGCGGTGCGACCGCCCGAGACATCGGGCCGCGAGACCACCGCCTCGACCGCAGCGCGCGCTTGCTCTCTGGCGGTCGGCGTCAGCTCTCCGAGGGGCAGGCCCTGGGGCTCCACGATGATCGCCAACCGGCCGGCTGCTGCGAGGCCACGCCCGATCGCGCGGAGCGCCGGGTGCGAACGCCCACGCCGTGTCACCCCGGGGAAAAGCACGATCGCAGGCCAAGGTCCCGATCCTCTCCCGGGTCGGTAGACGAACGCCGGCAGTCCGGCCACAGCCGAGTCGCCCTCGAGCACGTTGCCGGCGAGGACGCGGGCGATGCCGCCGAACACAGGCCCGTCATACGCGGCAGCGAACCCAAGGGGAAGCCGAGCCTGGGCGCGCACGAGCGCGAGCCAGGTCGGAGAGCGCCTACGCACCTGCCGAGCCGGACGAGGAGACGCTCTCGAGCGCCTCGCGAAGCGTCTCGGCCACGTGCACCTGGTCGTCCTCGTCGAGCAGCGCGTGAAACGGAAGCGCGAGCGTGCGCGAGCTCAAGTCCTCAGCAACGGGGCACAGCCCCGCGCGGAATCCATAGCGTTCCTGCATGTACGACTGAAGGTGGATGCAGGGCAGGTAGCGCGCCGTCTGCACGCCGCGAGCGTCGAGCGTTCCGATCACCGCCTCGCGGTCGGCTTCCGCTGGAAGCGCGACGACGTACACGAACCACGACCGTTCGTGCTGGTCGTCGTCAGGGCAGGGGAGCTCGAGCCCCTCGATGGCGCCGAGCAGCTCGGTGTAGCGGGCGGCAACGACCGCCCTTCGCTCGAGGATCTCGTCGAGCTTCTCGAGCTGGCCGAGGCCGATCGCCGCGCGGACGTCGTCGATCCGATAGTTGAAACCGAGCCGCGCGTGCTCGAGCCAGCCACCCGAGTCGGCGCGCCCTTGGTTGCGCAAGCTACGCAGGAGCCGCCGCTCGTCCTCGGAGTGGGTCGTGACCATGCCGCCTTCACCCGTCGTGATCTGCTTGTTCGGGTAGAAGGCGAAGACTGCGGGCGGCCCTTGCGATCCGAGCACCTCACCGCGGTAGCGCGCGCCCAGAGCCTCGCACGCGTCCTGGATGAGCGCGAGCCCGTGCCGGTCGCAGATCGCGCGTAGCTCGTCGAGCTCGCAGGGGTAGCCGTAGATGTCGACGGCGACGATGGCTCTCGTCCGCTCGGTCACCGCAGCAGCGACGGACGCCGCATCGAGGTTCAACGTGCGCGGATCGATGTCTGCGAAGACCGGTGTAGCGCCCTCGTAGATCGCGCAATTCGCGGACGCCACGAACGAGTAAGGCGAGGTGATGACCTCGTCGCCGGGGCCTACCCCCGCCGTGATGCAGAGGAGATGCAGGCCGGCTGTACCGCTCGAGACGGCGGCTGCGTACGGTGCTCCGACAGCCGCGGCGAACGTCTCCTCGAAGCGTTCGATCGTGGGGCCGAGCGACAGTCGTCCGGAACGGAGCACGTCGAGCACGAGCTCCTCTTCCCGCTCGTCGAGCCAGGGTCTCGAGAGGGAAACCTCTCTCGTGGCTCTCACACTTCGGCCGGCGCGCGCGCCTGCTCGACCACGTCGAGCCAGTCGCTCCAGCGCTGGTCTCGGCCCATGACGACGTCGAGGTACGTTTTCTGCAGCTCGAGCGTGATCGGCCCAACGCCGATCTCGTGACCGTCGACGGAGCGGATGGGCGCGACCTCGGTCGCGGTGCCGACCATGAACGCCTCGTCGGCGAGGTAGAGGTCAGTGCGGATGAGCAGCGCCTCCTCCACGGTGTAGCCGAGGGCGCGTGCGAGATGGATGATCGTGTCGCGGGTGATCCCCGGGAGGATCGACATCGACAGCGGAGGCGTCAGGAGCCTGCCGTCCTTGACGACGAAGATGTTCTCGCCTGGCCCGTCGGCGACGTAGCCGTCGCGGGTGAGCATGATCGCCTCGTCGTAGCCGGCTCTGCGTGCCTCGGTCGTCGCAAGCATGGAGTTCAGGTAGATCCCGGTCGCCTTCGCGACGTGCGGGATCACGTTCGGGCCTACTCGCTCCCAGCTCGAGACCATTGTGGAGATTCCCGCCTGCTGGCCGTCCTCGCCGAGATAGGCGCCCCACGGGAAGCTGATGATCACGACATCCACGGGATTGCCCGTCGTCGCCACGCCCAGCTCTCCGTAGCCGTAGAACGCAATCGGACGCACGTAACAGGTCGGCAGCCCGTTCGCCGCCACGAGCTCGTGGGTCGCCTTGCGGAGATCTGACGTCGAGTACGGCAGATCCATGTACAGCACCTTGGCGGAGT
Organism: Actinomycetota bacterium; assembly: GCA_013811645.1. Lineage (GTDB taxonomy): Bacteria > Actinomycetota > Thermoleophilia > Gaiellales > Gaiellaceae > GMQP-bins7. Next base: position 3,135 of record JACCUU010000134.1, read on the forward strand.
GTTCGAGACGCTGCAGATGATCCTGGAGGCGGAAGATCGCCGGGCCCTTGTCGGTCTCGTAGCAGCGGATGCCCTCGAAGACACCGGATCCGTAGTGCAGCCCGTGGACGCCGACATGGACCTTCGCGTCCGCCCAGTCGACGAGCTCGCCGTTCATCCAGATCTTCTCGGTCCCTTGCATCAGGTCAGCCTCCCTTTTCGCCAGGCGAATCGTAGTCCTTGACGACGTCAGTGGGACGGGCTCGAGCCAATCGGCCTAGCTCTGCGGGCGCGAGACCCACGAGATGCCTCGGAGAGCCTGCTCCCGCCCAGACGAGTGGATGCTTGAGCAACGTGCGCTCCAACAAGATCAGGTCCACCAGTGGGAGCGGGAACGGCGCGACCGCCCCGGGCGCGAACCCGGTTGCCCGCTCGACTTCCTGGGCAGATGCGATACGAGCCGAGCCGGCGCCGGCAATCCGCGCGACCTTCTCGGGATCGCCCTGGCGGTCACCAGGTACGAGCGCCACGACAGGCCGGTCGCCGCAAATCAGCACGAGCGACTTCACGATCTGGTCGAGCGCGCACCCCGCTGCTTCCGCGGCGTCCGCTGCCGTAGCTGCTCCTTCGGAGAACTCTTCGATGCGGACCTCGGCTCCGGCGTCGCGGAGGAACATGGAGACCCGCTCGACGGGCTCCGGCCAGGCCGCTACCACGGTCAGAATCTATCCGCTCGCGCTCGGAGCTACGTCAGCGTGATGAAGCGGGACTCGTCGAACCCGGACGCGGCAACGCGAGCGAGGAGCTCGGGCGGAGGCGCGCTGTCGATGGAGAAGGCCATGAGGGCCTTCCCACCCTCTTTCGTGCGTGAGACGGCCATGTTGGCGATGTTCACGCCGGACTCGCCGAACATCGTGCCGACCCTCCCGATGACCCCGGGCTGGTCGTCGTAGACGAGAAACGCCATCCGTGGCGCGAGCTCGATGTCGATCGCAAATCCGAGCGCACCGGCGAGGAACAGGCGGGCATCGGGGCCGATCGTCGTTCCCGAGACCTCGACGTCCTCCCCCTCCCCCGCGACCACTACTCGGACGAGGTTCGTGTAGTGCTGGGACGCGGCGAAGCGCTGCTCGGACACATCGATGCCCCGCTCCGCGGCGATGACCGGAGCGTTCACGTAGTTCACCGTCTGGTCGACGCGACCCTGGAAGACGCCGTTCAGGGCGGCGACCGTGAGCAAGCGCGTGTCGTACTCCGACAGCGGACCGTGCGCCGCCACGACGATCCGGCTCGGACGCCCGGCAACGAGTGCGATGGCCAGTCTTCCGAGCTTCGCGGCGAGCGGGATGAACGCGCCAAGCACCTCGAGGTCGGCCTGCTCGACGACAGGGATGTTCACCGCCGTCCGGACGAGCTCGCCGTCGAGCGCTGCGGCAACCTGCTCGGCGATGATCAGACCGGCCCGGTCCTGGGCTTCGGTGGTCGAGCCGGCCAGGTGTGGGGTCACGACGATCTGTTCCAGCTGGAGCAACGGCCCGGAGTACGGCTCCGAGTCGAAGACGTCGAGAGCGGCGCCGGCGACCTTTCCCGAGCGCACCGCATCCGCGAGCGCGTCCTCGTCGACCAACCCGCCCCGAGCGGCGTTCACGACGCGAACGCCGTCGCGCATGCGCTCGAACGCATCCCGTCCGAGCAGCCCGCGGGTCTGTTCGTTGAGCGGGAGGTGGAGCGTGATCAGATCCGCCTCGGCGTACAGCGCCTCCGGCGTCGTCGCTGGTTCGACACCGAGCTCCCGGAAGCGGTCGAGCGCCACGTACGGGTCGTAGGCCACGACTCGCATGCCCAGGCCGAGCGCGCGCCGCGCGACCTGCCAGCCGATCCGACCGAGGCCCATGACGCCGAGGGTCTTCCCAGCGAGCTCGATGCCTGCCCAGCGCGCGCGATCCCACCTCCCGGCGATCAGCGCGGCGTGTGCCTGGGGAACGTTGCGCGCGACCGCCAGCACGAGTGCGATGGTGTGCTCGGCCGCCGAGACCACGGTGGCCTCAGGGGCGTTCGCAACCACGATCCCGCGCCGCGTTGCCGCGTCGACGTCGACGTTGTCGACCCCGACCCCGGCCCGACCGATCACCTTCAGGCGGCTTGCCCGCTCGATGAGCTCCGCGTCGAGCATCGTCCCCGAGCGCACGACGATCGCCTCGAATTCTCCGATAATCGATCCGAGATCGGAGTCGGAGTCCTCGACGACGTCGAAGCGCTCACGGAGCAGCTCGAGCCCGGACTCGGCGATGGGCTCCCGGATCAGGACGCGGGGTTGTCGTTCAGACACTGACGGCTTCGCGGTACGCCTCGAGCGCACGGCTGACGGCAGCGCCGCGCTCGATATCCGCGCCACCCTCGACGAGGAGCACCTCCACCGCGGCCAGCGCGGTCGTGATGTCGAAGACGTCGAAGTAGCCGATGTGTCCGATGCGGAACATCCGAGTCCCACGCTCCCCGTGGCCGCC
>JACCUU010000151.1 GCA_013811645.1 Actinomycetota bacterium
TTCAGTCGCGCGAAAATCCCTGAAGGCGTCCGCTTTCGCGGCCGCTACGGACTCGGTCTGCCTCAACGTGTGGTGCGCGCTTGACAGGTCACGGCACCTTGTGACTGAATCCCTGGATGCTCCTTCGCGAGGTCGACTACGCGCGCCCCGCGACCGTGGAGGAGGCGGTGTCGCTCCTCGGCGCGCACGAGGGAGCGCGCGCGCTCGCGGGCGGGCAGACGCTCGTGAACGTGATGAAGGCGCGCGCGGCCGCTCCGGACGTGCTCGTCGACCTTGCGGATCTCGCAGAGCTGCGCACCATCGGCTTCTCTTCCGACGGCCTGCTCGAGATCGGCGCGATGGTGACGTACACGCAGCTGGTCGGCTCTTCGGAGGTCGAGGTCGCGCGGCCGGTCCTGGCGGAGGTGGCGGCCACGATCGCCGACGTCCAGGTGCGAAACCGGGGCACGGTCGGCGGGAACGTCTGCGTCAGCGATCCGACCAATCACCTGCCGCCACTCCTCGTCACACTCGCGGCGTCGTTCACGATTCTCGGCCAGGGCGGCGAGCGCGTCGTCGCCGCGGACGAGTTCTTCCTCGGCGTGTACATGACCGCCGTGGGCGAGGGAGAGCTCCTGACGAAGATCGCGGTGCCACCAGCGAGCAATGCCGGCGACGGGTTCTCGGGAGTCACGATCGGCAGGCACGGCACGTACGTCGTCGATGCCGCCGCCACCGTGTCCGATGAGGGCGTGCGGATCGCAATCGGGTGCGTCGCGGCCACTCCGGTGCGCGCGACCGAGATGGAAGAGCGCCTCGAGGACAGTGATTTCTCGGAGGACGCGGTTCGCGAAGCCGCCAAGGGTCTCGGCGCAACGCTCGATCCGCCGTCGGACGTCCACGGGGCGGCCGACTACCGGCGCCACCTGGCGGAGATCTCGGCGGTGCGGGCGGTCGTGCAGGCGGCCGAGCGGAGGAAGAGCTGAGCGCGACCACGCCTATGTCCAGCCGGACGATCTCGTTGGAGGTCAACGGCGAGGCGATCGAGTACGACGTCCCGGCCCGGCGGCTTCTCGTGCACTTCATCCGCGACGACCTCGGGCTGACCGGCACGCACGTCGGCTGCGACACGGGGAACTGCGGCGCCTGCACGGTTCACCTCGACGGCACGGCCGTCAAGAGCTGCATGCTGCTGGCGGTGCAGGCCGACGGCTCGCGTATCGCGACCGTCGAAGGACTCGCCGGAGAAGGCGAGCTGACCGCCCTTCAGCGTGCATTCAACGAGCACCACGCGCTCCAGTGCGGCTACTGCACCCCCGGCATGCTGATGAGTGCGACGGCGCTCCTGGAGCAGAACCCGCACCCGTCCGAGGACGAGGTTCGAGTCGCGCTCCAGGGCAACATCTGCCGCTGCACGGGCTACGTGAACATCGTCGAAGCCGTCGTCGCGGTCGGGGAGGACACGGCGTGAGCACCACGACCACCACCGTCACTGAACAGCAGCCCGCCCGCAGGCTCGAAAAGGGCTACATCGGCCAGTCCATCCCGAGACGCGAGGACAAGCGTCTCGTTCAGGGCCTCGGCACGTTCTTCGACGACGTTCGGCGGCACGGGATGGGCTACGTCCACTTCGTCCGTTCCCCGTACGCGCACGCGAAGATCATCTCGATCGACGTCTCGAAAGCCCTCGAGCTCGACGGGGTGTACGGGACGATCACCGGCGACGAGGTCGCGATCCACACGGATCCCTTCTTCGAGATGTCGGTCGAGCCGGGAGGGAACATCAAGGACTACGCGCTTGCCGTGGGCAGGGTCCGGCACTCGGGCGAGCCGGTCGCAGCCGTCTGCGCGGCGACGCGCGAGCTCGCGCGGGACGCCGCGGACCTGGTCGAGGTCGAGTACGACCCGCTGCCGGTGCTCGTCGACGCTGCAGAGTCGCTGAAAGACGAGACGATCCTGCACGACGACGCCGGCTCCAACACCGTGTGGTCGGGGGTCTTCGACTGGGGGGACGTGGACTCGGCTCTCGCCGAGGCGGATCACGTGGTCAAGATCGAGCGGCTGCACTTCCATCGCTTCTCCTCGACGCCGCTCGAGTGCGCAGGCGCGCTCGTCGAGTACGACAAGGGCACGGCCGAGTGGACACTGCATTGCAACCACCAGATGCCAGGAGTCGGCGCGATCTGGATGGCGCCTGCGCTCCGCACCGGAATCGACAAGCTCCGTTTCGTCACCCAGGACATCGGCGGAGGGTTCGGCAACAAGATCTGCCTGCACCCGCAGTACGTCGTGCTGTGTCTCATGGCGCGCAAGCTCGGTCGCCCGGTGCAGTGGACCGAGTGGCGAACGGATCAGCACACGGCCAACGCGCACGGGAACGAGCGCACATTCATGGACATCGAGGTCGGCGTCATGGCCGACGGGACGATGACCGGCTTCAGGGTGCGCGCGCTCGACGACTGCGGCGCCTTCCCGCGCTACGAGCCGCTCGGCTGCATCATCTGGGCGCAGGTGACGCCAGGGCTCTACGGGTGGCGAAACATCCGGGTCGACTTCACGCAGGTGTGCACGAACAAGTCGCCCGTGTCGCCGAACCGCGGGTACTCGCGCATGCAGCACCTCTGGCTGACCGAGCGGATCATCGACATCGTCGCGACCGAGCTCGACCTCGACCCGGTCGAGATCCGCAAGAAGAACTACGTGAAGACCGAGCAGATGCCGTACGAGACGCCGAACGGCTGCTTCTACGACTCCGGTGACTACGCCGCCGCGCTCGACATCGCACTCGAGCTGATCGACCACGGCTCGATCGAGGAGCGGCGCAAGGAAGCCGCTTCGCGCGGGAAGCTCCTCGGGTTCGGGATCGGCTCGACGCTCGACTCCGGGACGAACAACTTCGGGCAGTCGACACTCCTGAACCCCGATCTCCAGTTCTCGGGGAACAACGAGGCGGCCTCGGTGAAGTTGGACATCTTCGGCGAGGTGGTCGTCACGCTCGGGACCGTGCCGCAGGGACAAGGGCACGAGACGACCTCGTCCCAGGTCGTGGCGGACATCCTCGGATGCTCTCCGGAGCAGGTGAATGTCCGCCGTGGACACGACACGTGGTTCAACTCACATGCGGGCTTCTCGGGTACGTACGCGAGCCAGTTCGCGTTCACGGGACTGGGGGCGGTGAAGGGAGCCGCCGAGCTGCTTCGCGGCGAGATGGTGCAGCTGGCGGCGGCGGTTCTCCAGGCCCCCGAGGAGGCGATCGAACTGGCCGACGGGTTCGCGCGCATCAAGGACGGGCCCGAAGAGGCAGCGCTGCCGTTCATGGCCCTCGGCGCGATCGTGAACGCCAACAACGCGTTCCTGCCACCGGACTTCAACCCGACTTTGAATCACCGCTACGTGTGCCGGCCGTACTTCGGGATGGTGGACACGGAGAAGAAGACCGGTCAGCTCACGCTCACCTACGCGACTCAGATCCACGCGGCGGTCGTCGAGATCGACCCTGATACGGGCGTCGTGGACGTCGTCGATTACGCGGCCGTGGACGACTGCGGGATCCGAATCAACCCCCAGATCGTCGAGGGCCAGGTCCACGGCGCGACGGCCCACGCGCTCGGGGCGGCGCTGTCCGAGGAGTTCGTGTACGACGAGGAGGGAACGCTGCTCACGTCCAACTTCTACGACTACCACGTGCCGCACGCGCTCGACATGCCGCCCCTGAAGACCGGCTCGATGGAGTCGCCCTCGCCGGTTGCTCCGCTTGGCGCCAAGGGTATGGGGGAGGGCGGAGGCGGTGGGATCCACTGCGTCTGTTCAGCGATCCAGGACGCCCTCGCCTCTGCAGGGAAAGCGATCGTCTACACGAGCTGCAACCCGCCGCATAGGGTGTGGTCGATGCTCCAGGATCCCGAAGCGACGCGAGCCAACGTCTCGGTGGAGTCCAGGTGATCGTCTCCGGCACGAAGGAGCTCTCGGCGTCGCGGAACATCGTGTGGTCGGTCATCTCAGAGCCGGCAGAGATGGCGAAGCTGATGCCCGGCGTGGAGAGCTTCGAGGTCCAGGACGAGAAGCACTGGTCGGCCAAGGTCAAGGTGCCGCTCGGTCTCGGCGGGCTCAACATGACGATGAACTTCGAGCGGCTCGAGGAGCGCGAGCCGGAGTTCGCGGCGATGCGCGCGAAGGGAACGGGTGTCGGCGCGCTGATGGACATGAAGACCTCCTTCACGCTCTCCGAGGCGGGGGAGGGCACGTCGATGGACTGGGAGGCCGACGTCAAGATCGCCGGCCCCGTCGGTGCGATGGGACAGCGCGTGCTGCAGCCGATCGTGAACCAGCAGGTGCAGCAGGTTCTGGGCGCACTCGAGACCCGGGTCGCGGAAGTTGCTTCGGGCACGGGTGGAGCCGAGCAGGGCATCCATCCAGCGTCTCCCGAGGCATACGAGGCCGAGCCCGAGGGTCCGACGCACTCCACCTAAGAGTGGGCAGAGGTCAGGCTTCAGCCTGACCTCGTCTTTGGGTGTCGATCGCGGCGCGAAGCCGAATTTGAGAACCGAGGTCAGGCTGAAGGGCCTGTCCAGAAAAGTGGATCGGGCCGCCTGACAGGCGCCACGCACCACGAGGCGGCGTCCTCACTCGCGCCGATATGCCTGCATATCGACGCTCCCTGCGTCCTTGCCTCGCGGCACGTGTCGCGTGCCATCCACCGCGACCACTTTCTGGACAGGCCCCTAACGGCCTAACGAAGCTCAGTCCACGCTCGCCGCGTGCCCACTCCGCCGCGGATCGCCTGCCGCTCCGCTGCGCCCGACCAGGCTGACGCCGCCGAAGTAGTGGTGCTGAGCGGGCCAGCGCCGAATGAGCCAGCCGGTC
>JACCUU010000155.1 GCA_013811645.1 Actinomycetota bacterium
CGCATGCCGGAGAGCGGATACTCGACGTCGAAGCGCCGGCGTTTCGCGGAGCGAGCCTCGCTGGGGCGTTGATCGCGCTTGCGATGGGCGGGTTCGTGGGCTACCTCATCGCGTCCCGAGAGCGAGCGCGGAAGACCACGAGAGAGATCCACTGACAACAACTTTCCGCCTGCGAAGCGGACAGCTCCAGGGATCTTCGCGCGACCGAATTCCGGGAGAGCGGAATCGGGTCTTGCGCCAGAGAGAGACTTAGACGCGTCCGGAGAAGGTGTCGCAGGAGTTGGCGCTGCCGCCCTCGATCCCGCGTACGAACCAGCTCTGGCGCTGCTCGGCGGAGCCGTGCGTCCAGGCTTCGGGATTGACACTTCCCTGAGCCTTCTCCTGTATGCGGTCGTCGCCCACTGCCGCGGCGGCGGAAAGGCCGTCCTGGATGTCCTTCCGGGTGATCTCCACGATCAGGCCGGTGCGCACCGCGTTCGCCACCCAGACGCCTGCGTAGCAGTCGGCCTGCAGCTCGACGCGAACCGCATTCGACTGCGGGCCGGTGTCGCGGCTCTGCGCTTTGCGGAGCACGCCCGTCAGATTCTGGATGTGGTGCCCGTACTCATGGGCGAGGACGTACGCCTCGGCCAGCACACCTCCGGATGCGCCGAATCGCGACTGCAGCTGCTCGAAGAACCCGAGGTCGATGTACACGTTGCGGTCAGCGGGGCAGTAGAACGGGCCCACGGCGGAGCTCGCCTGGCCGCAACCGGTCGAGACCCCGCCCGTGAAGAACGTCGTGCGCGCGGGCTCATAGCCACGAAACGACGTCGACCAGTACTTCTGCACGCTGTTCACGACGGCGAGGATGCGGCAGTCCTGATGCTCGTTCGCGTCCTGCCCGGTCTGGCAGTGCTCGAGCGTGGATGACGGCGGGCCGTTGCCTGCGGTCTGGCCTGCCAGGTCGTCGAAGGGAGAAGCGCCGCCACCCCCGGTGTCCAGGGGATTTCCGCCGAGCAGCGCGATCGCGACGATGATGATCAGCGTCACGATGCCGCCTCCTCCGAGCGCCATCGGCGTCCCGCCCACACGGCGGCCGCGGAGGTCTTCGACCTGCGAGCGATCGAGCTTGGCTTCCTTCCGAAAGCGCATCGCGCTGAGCGTACCCCGGATGGAGTACACGCTAACTACGCTCTCCCGCGTGGAGCAGTCGCCCGCCACACTCGAGCTTGCGCCCGCCCTCGCAGACTCGGCGCTTGCGCTCTCCAGCCATCGCCTCCGAGCCGCTCCGCTCGAGATCCACGAGCCGGAGCACGACTCCTTCCTCTACGTCGTCGCTGGCGCGGGCCTGCTCACAGTCGGAGTGGAGCGGGCAGATCTCGAGGTGGGCTCAGGGGGACTCGTCCTGGCCGGCGAGCGTGCGGCGGTCGAGTCGGGCCCCGGAGAGCTCGTCCTCCTGCAGGCGACGATCGGGCCGGACAGCGACCGGCACGCGCCGCTCGGCGCGCGCGAGCTCGTCGTCGGCGTCGACCGTGCAAGCGCCTCCCAGGCGATCGGAGCGCGGAGCTTCCGGGTCCTCTTCGGGCCGCACAACGGCTCGACGCGGGCAACGCTCTTCGTCGGCTACCTCCCACCCGGCCGAGCGCCGTGGCATTACCACCTCTATGACGAGATCGTCTGGGTTCCGGAGGGCCCCGGGCGCGTCCATCGGCGGAGCTCCGACGAGCCGCTCGACGCGGGTGCGGCGTTTCGCCTGCGCCCGCGCGAGGTGCACATCGTCGAGAACTCGAGCCCAGACCGCGAGCTGGCGGTGCTCGGCATCTTCACGCCAGCGGGCAGTCCCGCCGCTGCCTACCTCGCGGAGCAGTAGTTGGGCCCCGAGCTCGCTCGGCCAGTCCTGCTCTACGACGGAGGTTGACGTCTCTGTTGCTGGACGGCGCGTGTCGTCGTCACGATCGACCGCGACGAGGAGCTCGCGTTCCTCCCGCTGCGCGACCTCCGAGCCTTACCGTTCCTGGACGGCCTCGACGAGGACGAGCAGTACGCGACGTGGCGGCTCGCGTTCCGTGACGGATCCGTCGTCGGCTACGGAGACGGGCTCACGCGGCTCCTGGAGACAATGAGGCTCACGCGCTTCGCTGCTCGCCTCGTCTCCCGTATCCCGGCATCGCTGCTCGACTCCGTGTACGGGACCGTCTCTCGACATCGGGAGACGCTCGGCAAGGTGGTGCCCGACCGGCCGGGCCCTCGCCGGTTCCCCTAGGCGCGCGACGAGCACGCCGCCTCTCACCCGTCGCGCGACAGGCCCCGCTTTCAGGCGGCCGCCACCTCGCGCGCCAGCGAGTCGACCGAAAGCGAGCGTCCCGAGGCCTGCTCGACCAGCCGGTCCCAGCGGATGGAGGCTCCGGGCGCGAAGAGCCTCTGCTGCAGGAGCGCACCGGCTTCGGGACGTTCCACCAGCCCGCCGGCGGCGCTCCGCAGCGCATCGTTGAGCTGAGACGCCACGATCGCTCCGTAGAGGTACGTGTGGTAGTAGACGGGGGCGACCGCAACGTGGATCTTCGCTGCCCAGTCCGAGGCATTGCGCCCGTCGGGAGGCGTGAGAAGCTGGTAGCGGGCGACGAGCTGCCACCAGAGGGTGTCCAGATCGGATTCGGGGTCGGCATAGAGCGCGCGCTCGAACGCGTTCACGACCAGCACCCAGCGCGTGAACACCAGGAGCTCGGCAGCTCGCGCCGAACGCAGCCGGCCTCCGAGCTCGTCCGCCTCGCGCTCGTCCATCCCGAGAACGCGCTCGAGCCACTCGCGGTCGCCCGCCAGCGCCCCGAAGAGCAGCGCGGATGCCTCGGTCGTCACCAGGTGCGTGTCGCGCAACACCCAGGGAAGCTCGTCGTCGAATCCGAGATCGTAGACCCCGTGACCGAGCTCGTGGAGCATCGTGTCGGTCCAGCCATGGTTGTCGATGACGTTGGCGAGGACACGAACATCGCCGCCGCGGTCGACGTCGATGCAGAACGCGTGCTGGTTCTTCCC
>JACCUU010000125.1 GCA_013811645.1 Actinomycetota bacterium
CTTTCGTTGTACATCTCAGGCGTGAGGTTCGTGGGGTTGAAGCGGACAACGACGCTCATGTAAGGCGATCCTCCTTTGGGGGTTCGGCCGACCCTACTCGTGACGGCGACATCGCGGGATCTCAAAACACCCAGGGCACCCAGGGCAGCTTGGCCATTTTCACCCGACAGGCTCGCCAAGCCGCCCTCTTCGGCGGGAGTCGATGTGTGGTGTCGACGCTACTTCCTCGCCCGTCGAAATGCGGTGAAACGTCTGTGACCAGCTCGCGCTTTTCAGGACGGGCATGACTTGACCGATCGCCTCCTGACGACGCGCGAGGTCGCCGACTTGCAACTTCGCCGTCGGGAGTTCAAGCGGGCGAAGAGGCCGCAGGACTCAACGAGGGCGTGACGCCGTACACACTTCGACACTCGGGGATCTCCTGGGCGCTTGCAGCCGGCATTCCCGCGAGTGACGTAGCGCGTTTCGCCGGAACGCCGGTGACGATGCTCGAGACGACCTATCACCACCTGCTCGAGACGAGCGCCGAGGCTGCGAGGCAGCGGCTGGACGCGTTGTGGGAGCGTTTGGGCCAAGAACGGGCCGCGGAGGGTGAGCGTTGAACAGAGAAAACCTCGGTTCTCCCTGTGCTCGTGCGATGCGCCCGGTAGGAATCGAACCTACGACCTCTGGCTCCGGAGGCCAGCGCTCTATCCCCTGAGCTACGAGCGCGCGAGCCAGCCAGTCTAGCCGGGCCTTGGATGCTTGGCGGTCCGCGCTTCACGTCGTACGCTCCGGCCGTGCCGCTCGCCGACGTCAACGACGTCTACACGGACCTCGTCACCTCGGTCTTCTCGTCGACGATCGCGGCGAAGGCCTGGTTCGCGACCGCCGCGGTCGTGCTGGCGCTCGTGCAGGTCGCGACGGCCGCTCGGATGTGGGGGCGGCTCGGATTTCTTCGCATGCACGGCCCTGCGGTTGCCCGCGTGCACGCTGGTCGGGACGGCTCGCGTTTCTGTTCACGCTGCCAGTGTTCTTCCACTGCGTCACGATCCTCGGCTTCGACACGCCGGACACGCGCGTGGCCGTGCACTCGGTCGCAGGAACGTCCGTCTACGGCGTCTTCGCCGCGAAGATGCTGATCGTCCGCGACCGCTCGCTTCCGGGATGGGCGCTGCCCGCCGCCGGGCTCACCATGGCATCCATCCTGGCGCTCCTCTGGCTGACCTCCAGCCTCTGGTACTTCACCAACGTGCGGTTCGGTTTCTGATGGGGCGCTTGTGGAGACCGCTGCTTCTGGGCGCCGTCGTGGTAGCCGCGACCTTCGCGCTCGCGCAGATGGTCGTCTTCGAGCCCTCGGCGCCACCGGCCGCAACCCTTGCCGGCGGAGACGTCTACCGCGGTCAGGTCGCGTTCGAGCGGGCGTGCGCGAGTTGTCACGGCTCCGGCGGCGAGGGAGGAAGTGTCGGTCCCCCGCTCGTCGACACCGGTCTGGATGCCGCCGAGGTGGCGGCGACGATCGAGCAGGGACGTGGCGTCATGCCTCCCGCGTTGGTTTCCGGCGAGGAACAGGCCGATGCGGTGGCCTACGTCGTCTCCATCAGCAGCCGGTAGTGGACCTCGAAGCCCGCATCGTACGCCTGCGGCTCGCGGAGACCTTCGTCATCGCCCGCGACGCGACCGATCATGCGGACGTCGTCCACGTCTCGATTCGACACGACGGAGTCACCGGGTACGGCGAGGCGGCGCCGATCGACCGCTACGGCGAGTCGGTCGAGTCGGCGTCGCGGTTCGTCGAGGAGCACGCCGAGCTCGTGGGGGAGGATCCCTTCGCACTCGAGGAGATCGGCAAGCGGCTGGCGGCCGTTCCCGGTGAGCAGGCGGCCAAGGCCGCGGTCGACGGGGCACTGCACGATCTCCAGGGCAAGTTGCTCGGCGTCCCAGCCCATCGCCTGCTCGGCCTCCCGCGCCAGGGCCCGCCCACCTCGTGGACGGTATGGCTCGGCGACCCGGACGACATGGCGCGTCGCGCGGAAGCGGCGGCCCACACCTTCAAACGACTGAAGCTCAAGCTCGGAGGCGGTGACGCCCTGGACATCGAGCGCGTGCAGGCCGTGCGCGGCGTCACCGGGCTTCCGCTCCAGGTCGACGTCAACGAATGGTGGTCGCTCGACGAGGCGCTGGATGCCCTCCCACAGCTGGCCGCGCTCGGCGTCGAGTACTGCGAGCAGCCACTGCCCGCAGGTGATGAAGGAGGCGCCGATCTGCGCGAGCGCTCGCCGATTCCGATCTACGTGGACGAGGACTGCCACGTGCTGTCCGACGTGGAGAGCTGCGCCCGGATCGCGCACGGAATCACCATCAAGCTTGCGAAGTCCGGCGGCATCCGCGAGGGGCTGCGGATGGCGCACGCGGCCCGGGCGCTCGGCCTCGGTGTGATGCTCGGGTGCATGCTCGAGTCGGGGCTAGGAATCGCCGCGGGCTGCTGCGTGGCTCCGCTCTGCGACCACGTGGACTTGGACGGGAACCTGCTCCTTCGCGAGGATCCGTGCCCTGGCGTCGAGCTCGTCGAAGGCGTCCAGGTTGTCTCGACTGCGCCCGGCCTCGGCGTCTCGGTCTCGGAGTCGTGAGCGCACGGCCGCGACGGCTCCTCATCCTCGGTGAGGGCTTCTCGCACGACGCGCACTACGGAAAGACGATGCGCGGGATCATCCGCTACGGGCCTGATCCCGTGGTGGCGATCCTCGACTCGGCTCGCGCGGGGGAGACGCACGACGGGATCCCCGTCGTCGGCACGGTCGAAGAAGCTCTCCCGTTCGAGCCTACGGTGGCAGTCGTCGGAGTCGCCACCCAGGGTGGCCGCTTTCCTCCCGCCTGGCGCGCGCTCCTGAAGCGCTCGATATCGAGCGGGCTCGATGTGGAAAGCGGGCTGCACGAGTTCATCTCGGACGACCCGGAGCTGATCGCGCTCGCCCGCGAGCACGGGGTCGAGCTCCGAGATCTACGCCGCCCGCCCGAGGGACTGAGCGTGCCGTCGGGGGCCAACCTCGAAGTGGACGCCAAGATCGTGCTCACCGTCGGCTCGGACTGCGCCATCGGCAAGAAGACGGTCGCCGTCGAGCTCGATCTCGAGGCGAGGCGACGTGGACTCGAGTCCGTCTTCGTGCCGACGGGTCAGACCGGCATCGCGATCGCGGGTTGGGGGATCGCCGTAGACGCCGTAGTCGCCGATTTCCTGGCCGGCGCCGCGGAGCAACTCGTCGTCGAGGGCGCGGCCCGCGGGGGAAAGCTCCTGTTCGTGGAGGGGCAGGGCTCGCTCGTGCACCCTCTGTACTCGGGCGTGACGCTCGGGCTCATGCACGGATCCGCGCCGCATGCCCTGGTTCTCTGTCACCGCGCGGGCTCGACCGAGATCGAGGGCTGCCCCGGGCATCCGATTCCTCCGCTGAAGGACCTCGTAGCGCTCCACGAGCGGATCGCGCTCCCCCGGCGCCCGGCAAAGGTGGTGTGCCTCGCACTCAACACCGCGGACCTTCCCGATGACGACGATGCACGCGCAGCGATCGAGGTCACGTCGAGTGAAACCGGTCTTCCCGCGGATGACCCCGTGCGCTTCGGCCCCGCGTATTTGCTTGACGCGATTCTGGCTCGTCTCTAGTCTGCGACGACCCGGGCAGTGGGGAGCCCGCGGAAACCACTGAGAATGCGACTCCTCGCTGCGGCAACGGCTCTCACCGTGGCGCTCCTGGCCGGGGCGTCGTCTGCGCCTGCGGCCGATGTGGGGGCCAACGACGACTCGGCGAAGTACGCGGCGGACGGCGGGCTGACGATGTACCAGGAGATGGCGGCCGTCGGTCTTCGGCAGACGGTGATCGGCGTTCGCTTCAAGCCGAGCGAAGTGCTGGTGATCCAGGACAAGCAGCTCCTGGATCGCGCGATTCCGAACGCGCTCGACGCGGGCCTGCGCGTCGTCCTGGCCGTGTACCCGTATCCACCGAGAGAGATCGAGGCCGGCCTCGGGAATCCGACGCTCTTCGCCTCGTACGTCTCCGCAGTCGCGCAGGCGTATCCCGAGGTGAGGCAGTTCGTCATCGGCAACGAGCCGAACCAGCCCGCCTTCTGGCGGCCACAGTTCACACGCGCGGGCGCGAATTCGTCCGGGGCTGCGTTCGGCCGCTACCTCGCCGCGGCCTACGACGCGCTGAAGGGGATCGACCCGGCGCTCGAGGTCGTCGGCATCGGGCTTTCACCTCGCGGAAACGACAAGCCGAAGGCGAAGAGCAACGTCTCCACGTCTCCGGTTCGCTTCCTCCGCGCGCTCGGCGCCTGGTACCGCGCGAGCGGACGAGCTCGCCCGCTGATGGACTCGTTCAGCTTCCATCCCTACCCGAACCGTGCGACCGACCCGCTCGACCGCGGCTACGGCTGGCCGAACGCCGGCTTCGTCAATCTCGACCGCATCAAGCTGGCTCTCTGGGACGCATTCCACGGCAGCGCTCAGCCGACGACGGTCAACGGTCTGAGGCTGCATCTCGACGAGGTCGGCTGGCAGGTCGACACCTCGCGCCGAGTCGGCTACCAGGGCAAGGAGAACGTGCCCGTGACCGACGAGATCACGCAGGCGGCGATCTACGGTGACCTGATCCGCCGCTCGGCGTGCGAGCCGGACGTCGACGAGGTGAGCTTCTTCGGGTTCCGCGACGACGGGCTGCGCACCGGGTTCCAGGCGGCGCTCCAGCGCGCGGACGGGACGCCACGCCCGGCGGTGGACACCGTTCGCGCCGCGATCGCCGACACCGCCGAAGGTTGCGCGGATGCACCTGCCCCGTGGAGCCCGCCGGACGAGGTGGTCGGAGCGGAGACCGAATTGCGTTTCGACAGCCTCGGGAGAGCGACGGCCGTGCTCGAGGCGGGCGAGGAGGCGCGCGCGACCGTCTGCGTGTCCGACCTTTCCGTGCGGGGATTCGGAGGAGCCGCTCTGCGCCCGCTCCGAATGGTGGCGACGGGCTGCAAGACGGTCACGGTCGGGCCGGGCTCTCTGAGCGTGCCGCTCTCGGTGCCGGCCGGCGAGGATGTTCGCGCGAACGTGAGCCTCGGGCTGGCAGCGGTGTCGAATCGCAGCCGGAAGACGTTCGTGGAGCACGAGATCCCCTAGCGGCGATCCTGCTTGACAAACGAACGTATGTTCGGTACAACTACGAACACATGTTCGCCAGAGCAGCTGTCGTCCTCTTCGTAGCGGTGCTTCTCTGGGCGGTGCTCGCCCGCGACACGGGCGCAGGTCCCCCGCAGCAGTACTACTCCGTCCAATCCGGAGACACCCTGTGGTCGATCGCGAACGCGAAGTTTCCCGGCGACCCCCGCGAGGGTGTCTGGGAGCTTCAGCAGAGGAACGGACTGGAAGGGGCGACCATCGTTCCCGGACAGCGCCTGGCGCTTCCTTAGACGCTTGATCGGAAACAGACGCGAGCGTCTAGACGGCCACTCCTGATATGAACGGGCGGCCCACCCGCCCCGAAAAGGAGACGCATGGCCAGCGAACGCATCCTCGAGCTGCTGCGGCGGCCGGTCGACCAGGACGAGTACACGGAGATCAGGGAGCTCTGGAAGACGCACTCGATCGCGGAGGA
>JACCUU010000179.1 GCA_013811645.1 Actinomycetota bacterium
CCCATCGCGCCTGACCCTGCGAAGACGTCGAGCACCGTGGCTCCGTCCACGGGGCCGAGAAGCGCGAAGGCTGCTTCCCGTACCCGATCCCCGGTCGGCCGCGTGACGACGCCCTGCGGCGCCTCGATCCGGTGGCCTTTCCGGGATCCGGCGACGATCCTCACGATTCGCCCAGGTGGTCCGCTTCGCCGAGCAGCCGATCTGCCTCCTCGGCCACCAGGCCCTCGTCCTCGAGCGCACGGGACGCGTCCCGTGCGCGCTCGAGTAGCGCACCGTCGCGCCGCAGCCGCACGAATCGGAGATCGGAGAGCCCGGACTGGCGCGCACCCAGCAGCTGACCCTCTCCACGGATCTCCAGATCTCGCTCCGCGAGCTCGAACCCGTCGTTCGAGGCGACCAGCGCCTCGAGGCGCTCGATCGCACCCTCGGTCAGCTCCTCGCGCGACCTCGAGACCAAGAGGCAGTACGACTGCTCTGCACCCCGCCCCACACGCCCCCTCAGCTGGTGGAGTTGCGCGAGCCCGAACCGGTCCGCCTCCTGCACGATCATGATCGTCGCATTGGGGACGTCGACCCCCACCTCGATCACCGTGGTGGCGACGAGAACGTCGAGCTCGCCCGCCTTGAAGCTCGCCATGACGCTCCGCCGATCAGCGGGTTTGAGGCGTCCGTGCAGGCACGCCACTCGATAGCCGGCGAGCTCCGCGCCACGCAACCGCTCGGCCTCGACCTCGGCAGCGCGGGCAATGCCGGTCTCAGACTCCTCGATCAGCGGACAGACGACGTACGCCTGCCGCCCTTCGTCGAGATGACGCCGGAGCCGCTGGTAGGCCTCCGAGCTTCGCTCCTCGGTGACCCAGCCCGTGACGGTCGGCTTCCGGTCTGCCGGCGGCAGCGCGAGCTCGCTCGTGTCCAGGTCACCGTAGACGGTGAGCGCCAGCGTGCGTGGGATCGGGGTGGCCGTCAGATGCAGCACATGCGGGCTTCGCCCTTCGACCAGGGCAGTTCGCTGACCCACTCCGAAACGGTGCTGCTCGTCGACCACTGCGACTGCCAGATCTCGGAAGTCGACCTCCTCCTGGATTAGCGCGTGCGTTCCGACGACGAGGGGCGCATCGCCCGACGCGATCAGCTGGCGCACCGCTCGACGCTCGCGCGCGCCCAGCGAGCTCGTGAGCAGCGAGACCCGGACACCGAGTGGCGTACAGAACTCGTCGATCGTGAGGAAGTGCTGCTCGGCGAGGGTTTCCGTCGGAGCCATGAGCGCTCCCTGCCGTCCGGCTTCGACCGCGCGCAAGAGCGCGTGGAGTGCGACAACGGTTTTCCCGGAGCCCACTTCGCCCTGCAGGAGGCGCTGCATCGGGCTCGAGCGCTCGAGGTCGGCGTCGATCTCCGAGATCGCGCGCTCCTGGTCGGTCGTCAGCGTGAACGGGAGCGACGCGCGGTAGCGCTCGATCAGCTCACCGGGCTCAGGCAGGGGATCGGCGGAGGATCGAGCACGTGCAGCAGCGGTGCGGGCCAGGGCGACCTGCAGCACGAGAAGCTCCTCGAAGGCGAGCCGCGCGCGTCCGGTCTCGGCCTCGTCGAGCGAGCGTGGCCGGTGCAGGACGGCCAGGGCGTCGGCGCGCAGCGGAAGCCTTTCGCGCGCGAGAAGTGCCGCCGGGAGCGGCTCGCCCGCGTCGCGCACATGCACGAGCGCCTGCGCGCGAAGATCGCGCAGCTTCTTCTGCGAGACGTCCTCGCTCGCCGGATACACTGGCGCGAAGTCGGCCGTCTCCGCCTCACCCTCGAGGTCGTACGACGAGACGGCGAAACCGAACTTGTTCGCACGCCCTCGCAGGCGAATGCGCGTGCCCGGGATCAGCCGCTGCTCGAGCCAGGGCTGGTTGAACCACGTGGCCTTGATCTCCCCGCTCGCGTCGGCGACCCGGGCGGTGAGGATCTTGAGCCGTCCGCGGCGGCGGCTGGAAAGCGAGCGGACCTCCACCTCGATGGCGGCGTCGTCGCCGCCGAAGAGCTCGTTGATGAGCTTGGCGGGAACCGGCTCTTCATATCGCCTGGGGCGCTGCCAGAGAAGATCGCCGACTCGCTCGACGCCGACGCGCGCAAGTCGCCGCGCGAGCGCGGGGCCGACCCCATTCAGGCTCTCGACGGGGGCTTCGAGGCGTTCTGGCCTCGGAACGCTTCTTGGACGAGGCCAGGCGTCTGGGGCCTGCCGTCCGGGGAAAGCCGTGATCCGGACAGCGCTGGGGTCAGGTTTCAGCCTGACCTCGGCTTGAGGTTGCCGGACACCCTAAGACCGGGGTCAGGCTGAAGCCTGACCCCTTGCGCACACGTCATTCATCCTGGAACCAGAAGAAGCCGACGGCGCCGGGACCCGTGTGCGTGCTGACGACGGCGCCGAGCGTTGCCGTGAACTCGATCTCGGCCTTCGGGCGAACGCGCCAGACGAGCTCGCTCAGCGTTCCAACCCACTCCGGAGCGTCGGCGTGCGCGATCGCGACCCGCAGTCCCGGACGATCCTCCGTCGCTTCCGAAAAGCGGCGCTCGAACTCCGCGAGCGCCTTCTTCTGCCCTCGCACGCGCGCGACCGCAATCACCTCGCCGTCCTGCACGCTCAGGATCGGCCGGACGTTCAAGAGCGAACCTGCGAGCGCCGCCGCGCGGCCGATGCGACCACCGCGCTGTAAGTACTCCAGCGTCTCGAGAGTGAAGATCACGGTGTTGTCGCGCTGGAAGCGCTCGATCAACGCTGCCAGTTCGACATCGGTCGTGCCGCGCGTGAGACGCCGCTGGATTGCGTGCGCGAGCATGGCGATCGCGAGCGAGGCGGTCTTCGAGTCCACGGTGCGCACCCGATCGCCGCCGAGCTCGGACGCGGCGAGCTCGGCGCTCTGGAACGTGCCGGACAGCTTGGCCGAGACGTGCAGCGAGTAGATCCGCTCGTACCCGGCGAGGCTCTCGTAGGTCGTGAGAAAGTCCTGCGGAGTGGGCTGCGAGGTCGCCGGAAGGACTGGAGACGTGCGCAGCTTCGAGTAGAAGTCGGCGGGCCCGAGCTCCGTGTAGTCCTTGAACGTCTCGTCGCCGAAGCGCACGTAGAGCGGGACGAAACGCATGTTGGGGAAGCGCGAGGGCGCCTCGGCGTAGTCCGATGTGGAGTCGAGGACGACGGCGGTGTTATCGGCGGTGAGGTTCATGGTCCTATCCTTCCATCGCAGCGCGCACCGCGCCGACGAGCACCTCGACGCCCTCGTCCTTTCGCACCAGCGCGACTCCGGCGGCTCGTGCGGCAGCGGTCTCGTCCCTGCCGGCGGATGCGCTCAGGAACACGACCGACGCCTCGAGGCAGCGCTCGCGTAGCTCGGCAGCGACCTCGGAGCCGTCCATGTCGGGAAGGCGGTAGTCGATCACGACGACGTCCGCTTCGAGCTCGGAGCAGGCTGTGGCGGCAGCACTACCCATCGCCACCGAGCCGACGACCTCGAGCCCGTCGTACCGATCGAGCAGGAACTCGAGAGACAGTCGATACACATCGTTGTCCTCGACCAGCAGTACGCGAATCGCGCGTTCCACCCTCTAGGGACTACTCCGCGACCAGGAGCAACGGGTAATGCGGCTGTCCCCCGTCGTGCGGCTCGATCTCTACCTCTGGATGGTCGTGCTGGAGCGCTGCAAGCAGCTCTTCGAGGGGCGGCGCATCCTCGCCCGCGAGGAGGGCCAGCCATTCCCGCTCGCCTTCGAGAACACGCCCGACGACGTCCTTGACGACCGCGTCGAAGTCATCGTCCGCCACGACCGCGCAGTCGTTCACGAGCCCGAGAAACGCGCCCTTGCGGATAGTGATGCCGTCGAGCGTCGCGTCGCGGGAGGCGATCGTGACCTCGCCGGTGGTCACGGAGGCGAGAGCCTCGAGCATCGCGGCCTCGTTCTCTTCCGGAGAGAGGGTCGGGATGTAGCGAGCGACGGCGGCGAAGCCGGCCTGCACGGACCGGGACGGAACCACCCGAACGGGCTTCGTGCTCAGGCCAGCCGCCTGCTCGGCCGTGAGAATGACGTTCGAGTTGTTCGGAAGGACGATCACCTCCGGAGCAGGGGTCGCCTCGATCGCCTCGACGATCTCCGCAGCAGACGGGTTCATCGTCTGGCCCCCCTCGATGACCCTCGTCGCGCCGTACTGCTCGAAGAGGCGACGGTTGCCGAGACCGGGGCAGACGGCGACGAGACCGGTCTCGAGCGTCGTCAGCGTGGGCAGCGGGCTCAGCGTCGCGGCAGCTTCCGAGAGACGTTCCTCTCTCTGGAAGGTCTGAGCGTGCATGTTTGCTATCTCGATGCCTTCGACGACGCCGACCGCGGTGCCCGCCGAGAGAGCGAGCCCGGGGTCGTCCGTGTGGACGTGCACCTTGAGCGCGGTCTCGTCGCCGACGACGAGGAGGGAATCTCCGAGCGGTTCGAGCGCGCGCTCCAGGAGCGTCTGGTCGAGCCTCGCTCCCTCGACGACGAACACCGTGCAATACCGGTAGGCCGACAGCTCCAGGTGGATCGCGTCGAAGCCCAGAGCCTCGCTTGCGACCGGAGCATCCGGGAGTGCCTCTCCTGCCATGCTGAGCGTGAGCCCGCGCGTGATCTCGACGAGTCCCGCGCCACCCGCATCGACGACTCCCGCGTCGCGGAGGACCTCCAGCATCTCAGGCGTGCGAGCGACTGCGTCCTCGCCTCGGGCGAGCACGGCTGCGAAAAACGTCGGGGGTGAAAGGCGGCGGTTCTCCTTCCGCTCTCCCTCCTCGGCCATCTCCCGGATCACGGTGAGCATCGTCCCCTCGACCGGACGCTTGACGGCCCGATATGCGGCATCGCTCGCACCCCGGAACGCACGGCGCAGGCGCGGAGTGCTCATGTCGTCGGACCGGGCGAGCACGTCGACGAAGCCGCGGACGATCTGCGAGAAGATCACGCCGGAGTTCCCTCGAGCGCCCATCAACGCCGCGCGCGAGACCTCCTTCGCGACCGCTTCGCTCCCTACGGCGCTCGACGCGTCGAGCGTTTCGACGATCGACCTCAACGTCAACACCAGATTGGTGCCCGTGTCGCCGTCGGGCACCGGGTACACGTTCAGGTCATCTATGCGCTGTCGGTGTGCCTCGAGGTTCTGGAGCGCAGCACGGGCGACCTCGCGCACGATCTCGAGCTGCATCAGGGGCCTGTCCGGGAAGTGGTCACGGTGGATGGCATATGAGGGGTGCCGGGAGGCGAGGACGCAGGGAGCACCGATATGCAGGCATATCGGCGTGACTGACGACGCTGCATCGCGGTGCGTCGCATATGCCAGGTGCCCTGAGCCACTTTCCGGACAGGGCCCTAACGCCCTCGGACCTTGTCGATGTGGACCTCGAGCGCCGCGATCGGCAGGCCGGTCATTCGCTCGAGCTCGTAGAGGACGCGGGCGCGTACCGCCGTCGCGACCTCGGCCAGCTTGAGACCCCGCTCCACGACGACGCTGAGCTCGATCGCGAGCCCGTCGTCGCGCCACTCGACCTCGACCCCCTTCTTGCCGCTCCGGAAGCGCGACCAGATCCCCTGCCCCACGAGAGCGACGACACCGTAGCTCTCGGCGGCCGAGTGGCGAACGATCTGGGCGATCGCCGCCTCGGAGACGGAGACGTTGCCGAACTCGGTCGCCGCGAGGACGTGGTGGCCGCGTTCCACGGCGCGAGCTTAGTGCTTGACCGGTCTAGAGCGCTTTTTGGACTTTGCCGGCCTTGAGGCAGCGCGTGCAGACGTAGGCGCGCGTCGGGCGGCCTTCGAGGAGAACCCGGACGCGTTGCAGGTTGGGATTGAAGCGGCGGCGCGTGGCCACCATCGAGTGGCTTCGGTTGTTGCCGAAGCCAGGCTTCTTCCCACAGATCGCGCAGACCTTGGACATGCGACCGCGCACTGTACCTGCTTGGCGCGCGAAATCCCTAAAGGCCGCCGCTTTGCGGCGGCTGCGCATGCGGTTGTTACGAGTGTGTTTGCGGCCCGCTACCGAGACGCGGCTGCTCGCAAGTGGGAGAAGACGTCCGCCATCTCGAGCGCGCTGCGAACGGCCTCTGCGCCCTTCTCGATGCGCGGCTCGGCCTGCTCGACGTGATCGAGCGTCAGGAGGCCGAACGAGACGGGAACGCCGGTCTCCAGTGCGGCGAGCTGCAGCCCGCTCGCCGCCTCGCTCGCGACGTAGTCGAAATGCGGAGTGTCTCCGCGGATGACGCAGCCGAGGGCGACGATGCAGGCAAATCGGCGCGTCTTGGCCAGGGCAGTGGCGGCAACGGGCAGCTCGAAGGCGCCCGGAACGACCATGATGGTGATCGCATCGCGGCGCACGCCGGCTGCCTCGAGCTCTTCGAGCGCACGGTCGAGCAGGCGCGAGGTGACGTTGCCGTTGAATCGGGAGACGACGAGCCCGACAGCGCGCCGGCCGCCGTCGGGAACGCCCTCGAGGACGGCGTATCCCTCCGGGATCTCCAGATCGCCGGCCGCGTGCTCGAGCGAGGGTGCGACTGCGATGGCATTCCCGATCTCCGCGTCGGGCTCCGACTCGAGCGGGAACACCTCTTGCTCGGGAAGCTCGGGATCAGGCTCGGGCAGCTCGGGCTCGGGCAGCTCGGGCTCGGGCAGCTCGGGCTCGGGCAGCTCGGGCTCGGCTTCTTCCGCCTCGGGAGCGGGGGCTGCGATCGACCATGTCTCGGCCGCGTCCGCAGGTCTCGCTGCCGCTCCGCTCGCGGCGTCCCGCACATCGCCTGGCGAGTCGACGGAACGAGGCCATTCCGAGAGGACGTTCTCGCTCGAGTCGTCGATGTCGATGTCCGTGTCGCCGTCTCGGCTCATGCGTCGCTCCCCGGCTCGAGGTCGGGCTCCAGGCGCGCGCCCTGGTGATGCAGCTTCGTGATCGTGTGTCCGAGCTTCTCACGTTTCACCGTGAGATACCTGGCGTTCTCCGCCTGTGGCTCCACCTCGATCGGCACCTGCTCGACGACCGTCAGCCCGAAGCCGTCGAGACCCGTGAGCTTGCGCGGGTTGTTGGTGAGGATCCTGATCGTCGTCAGCCCGAGATCGGCGAGGATCTGGTTTCCGATTCCCCAATCGCGCGCGTCCGCGGGAAACCCGAGCTCGAGGTTCGCCTCGACCGTGTCCAACCCGCTCTCCTGCAGCTCGTACGCCTTGAGCTTGTTCAGGAGCCCGATTCCGCGGCCCTCTTGGGCCATGTACAGGAGGACGCCGGTGCCCTCGGCCTCGATGCACGCGAGCGCGAGTGAGAGCTGCTCGCCACAGTCGCAGCGAAGCGAGTGGAAGACGTCGCCGGTGAGGCATTCCGAGTGCACGCGAACGAGCACGTTCTCGGCGCCCTGGACGTCGCCCTTGACCAGCGCGACGTGCTGCTTGTCAGCGATCAGCTCGCGGTACGCGATTGCCTGAAACTCGCCGTGGTCGGTCGGCAGCCGGACCGAGACCACTCGCTCCACGAGCTTCTCCATACGCCGCCGGTGCTCGATCAAGTCGGCGACCGTGATCATCTTCAGGTCGTGCTGCCGGCTGAAAACCGTGAGGTCGGGCACCCGAGCCATCGTGCCGTCCTCGTTCATGATCTCGCAGACGATCCCGGCCGGAATCACGCCGGCGAGACGGGCGAGATCGACCGCGGCCTCGGTCTGCCCGGATCGCTGTAGAACGCCACCCGGCTTCGCCCGCAGCGGGAAGACGTGGCCTGGCTGGACAAGGTCGTGCGGGCTGGAGCCGGGATCGATTGCAACCTGGATGGTGCGCGCGCGATCGGCAGCCGAGATGCCGGTCGAGACCCCTTCTCGCGCCTCGATCGAGACCGTGAATGCCGTGCCGAGCGGGGTCTCGTTGTGCTCCGTCATCGGCCGCAGGGCGAGCTCGTCGCAGCGCTCGGGGGTGAGGCAGAGGCAGATGAGCCCACGAGCGTGCGTCGCCATGAAGTTGATCGCCTCGGGCGTGACGAACTGGGCCGCGATCGTCAGGTCGCCCTCGTTCTCGCGGTCGGCGTCGTCGACGACGATCACGAACTTGCCCGAGCGGAAGTCCTCGATCGCCGCCTCGATCGTCGAGAACGGGGAGAGGATCTCCGGCTCTTTGACCGTGCTCATCACTCTGATCGTAGCCGCGGGATCAGGAGCCGCTCGACGTACTTTGCCAGCACGTCCGCCTCGAGGTTGACGTTCTGACCCGGTCGAAGAGCCGAGAGCGTGGTCGCCTCGAGTGTGTGCGGCACGAGCGCGACCGCAAACTCCTCCGGCCCCAACTCGGCGACCGTCAGCGAGACACCGTCGATCGTGACGGAGCCCTTCTCCACGCAGTACCGGAGCACATCCGGCGGCGCCCCGACGAGAACGCGCAGCCCCTCTCCGTCGGCCTCCACCGACTGCACGCGCCCCACCGCGTCGACGTGACCCTGGACGTAGTGACCGCCGAGCGGATCGCCCGCCCGCACGGCCGGCTCGACGTTCACCGCATCTCCCTCCACGAGACTGCCGAGCGTCGAACGCGTGAGCGTCTCGGGAACAGCGTGCAGCGAGATCTGCGCGCCCTCGATCGAACCGGCGGTCAGGCAGACGCCGCTGATCGAGATCGAATCCCCGATACCAAGCTGCACGGCCGTTTTCGGAGCTTCCACGACGAGAGCGAGACCTCCCGCACCGCCCTCGGTGGAGACGACCCTGGCGAGCTCGCGCACGATCCCGGTGAACATGCAAAGACGGTAGCTCAGGGCTCGTGGACGTAGCCCTGGATCACAACGTCGTCCCCGATCGGCCGAGATTCGAGCCGGGCTAGCGCGATCGGGGCCGAGAGTCCGGCGAGCATCCCCGAGCCATCGCCTGCGAGCTTCGGCGCGACGAACACGAGCAGCTTGTCGACGAGATCCTGCTCGAGGAAGGCCGCGGCCAGCGTCGGGCCGCCCTCGAGCAGGAGCGACTGCACGTCGTCGGCTGCAAGCGCCTCGAGCTCCTCTCTCAAGTTTCCCGATCGGAGCTCGAGCTCGGAGCCGTCCGGCAGTGGCCCGCGTCCGAAGGCCAGCCGGCGCGGCTGGCGGACGACCGGGACGCCGCGAGCGTCGAGGCGCGGGTTCTCCCAACGCACCGTTCCCATTCCCACCGCGACGGCGTCGGTGGCTGCTCGCAGGAGGTGCACCAGGCGACGAGAATCGTCGCCACTCACCCAGCGCGAGTCGGGCATCGCGACCCGCCCGTCCAGTGACACGGCGACCTTGTAGGTGACGAACGGCCTCAGCTCGGTGACCCACGTCCGCCACTCCTCGATCTGCTGGCGACAACGGAAAGCGATCTCGCCTTCTGCGAGCTCAACCTCGATACCCGCCTGCTCGAGCTGCGCGAGCCCGCCGCCGTGATCCGGATGGGGATCCAGCTGGCCGGCGACGACGCCAGCGACGCGCGCCTCGATCAGCGCGCCGGCGCACGGCGGCGTGCTCCCGTGATGCGCACAGGGCTCGAGCGTGACGTACACCGTCGCACCACGCGCCTTAGCACCGGCGGCAGCAAGTGCGTCTACCTCGGCGTGCGGTCCCCCTTGCAGCGCGTGCCAGCCTTCGCCGACGATCTCTTCGCCCGCGACCACCACGGCGCCGACGACGGGATTCGGGTGCGTCGTGCCGCGCCCCTGCTCGGCGAGCTCGATGGCACGCGCGAGAAACTCGTCATCCACGACACGATCCTAGGCTCGTCGAGGGAGAGGCGACGCCGTCACCACCGAGTCAGAAACCTCGGCTCGCCGGGTCGACGCCCGCAAAGGCGAGGAAGTCGCTCATCGTGAAGTTGCCTGTTCCGCCGAACGGGGCCGGGAGCGTCGGCCGCCATCCTGGCTCGGAGAGGAACCCGCTCGGGTCGAGCTCGAGGAGCCCGATGAGCACTTCGGCCACGATTCGGCCGCCCACCGGCCCGAGCCGTTCC
>JACCUU010000075.1 GCA_013811645.1 Actinomycetota bacterium
GTGAAGGACCGCATCGGGATGGCGATGATCGAAGCGGCGGAGCAGGACGGTCGCCTCCGCCCTGGAGGGACGATCGTCGAGCCGACCTCGGGCAACACGGGCGCCGGCCTCGCCATGGCCGCCGCGCTGCGCGGCTACCGCTGCATCTTCGTCATGCCCGACAAGATGAGCCAGGAGAAGATCTCGATGCTGCGCGCGTACGGGGCCGAGGTCGTCATCACTCCCACCGCCGTCGAGCCGGATTCGCCGGAGAGCTACTACTCGGTCTCGGACCGGCTCGCGGAGGAGATCCCCGGCGGCTTCAAGCCCGACCAGTATTCGAATCCGTCCAATCCCGAGGCGCACTACGAGACGACGGGGCCAGAGATCTGGGAGCAGACCGACAGCGGCCAGGTCGATGCGATCGTGATCTCCGTCGGAACGGGGGGCACGATCACCGGGGTCGGGCGCTACTTCAAGGAGCACCGCCCGGAGGTGCTCATCGTCGGCGTGGATCCCGAGGGCTCGGTGTTCACCGCGGATGAGCAGCATCCGCAGGGCCCGTACCTCGTCGAGGGCATCGGGAAGGAGCGCTGGCCTGCGACCTTGGATCCCGCTGTCGTCGATGAGTGGGTGCGCGTGTCAGACCGCGATTCGTTCGTCACCGCACGCCGGCTCGCGCGGGAGGAGGGGCTCCTCGTCGGCGGCTCGACGGGGTCAACCGCGTGGGGCGGGATGCAGATTGCGAAGCGGCTCGGGCCGGACGCGCGCGTGCTGATGCTCTTTCCGGACAGCGGCCGCTCGTACCTGTCCAAGTTCTTCGACGACAACTGGATGATCCAGTACGGGCTCCTGGAGCGGACGACGACGCAGCCGTCCGTCGACGAGGTGCTCCGCTTCCGGCGGGCCGACCGGGAGGTTCCGGAGTTCGTGACCATCGGCTCGCACGAGAAGGTCGGCGCTGCGATCGACGCGATGCGCCGCTACGGCATCTCCCAGCTCCCGGTCGTGCGCGACGAGCCGGTGGACTCCCTCGCCGACGTCGTGGGTTCGCTTCAGGAACGCGAGCTGCTCGAGCGCGTCTTCAGGAACCCCGACGCGCTGAACGAGGACGTCGCCGTGGCCATGCAGCCGCCGTTGCCCGCCGTCGACGCGGACGCCTCTGTCGACCAGGTGTACGAGGGCTTGTCCGGCGGTAGCGGCGCAGTTGTGGTCGTCAGCGAGGGAAAACCTTCCGGCATTCTCACGCGGTCCGACCTGCTCGAGTTCCTCTCGGCTCGCCGGTCGCGGGTCGCGTCTTCCTAGGAAACTCCGCGCGAATCGCCACGTACACCGCTCCGAGCACGACGAGCGCGCCGAGGAGCGCAAACGGGCTCGGCCGTTCGTCGAGGAACGCCATCCCGAGTGCGATCGCGACGAGCGGGTTCACGTACTGGTGGGTGACGACGAGCGAGATCGGCGCGACCTTCAACAGCCACGCGTACGCGGTGAAGCCGATCAGCGAGCCGAAGATCACGAGGTAGATCCAGGCGAGGACCGAGTCGCGGGAGAACGCGGCTCCGTCGAGCTGGCTCCCCTCGCCGAGCGCCAGCGCTCCAAGCGTGAGGAAAAGGCCGCCAGCTCCCATCTCGTACACCGCGGCGACGAACGGATCGCGCGGGAGCTCGAGGCGCTTGGAGACGAACGACCCGATCGACCAGCTGATCGATGCCATCAGCATCACCGCCAGGCCGAGCGCGGTCGAGCCGGCGCCGAGGCCCGGCGCGACGACGAGCCCGAGCCCGATGAGTCCCGTCAGCGCGCTCAGTTGCGTTCCACGAGCGGGATTCTCGCGCCCGATCGTCCGCATGACGATGATCTGCAACGGCACGGTTCCGACGATGATCGCGGCGACGCTCGAGTCGATGCGCGTCTCCGCCACATGGACGAGGCCCACGCCGAGCGTGAGGAGGAGCGCGCCGACGATCGCGGTACCGCCGAGCTCGCGGCGGCTGATGCGGAGGCTCGTCCCGCGCAGCGCGAGAATGACGGCCAGAAGCGCGCCCGCGACGAGGAAGCGGCTTCCGCCCGCGAGCAGCGGCGGCAGCGTCTCGACGGCGATCTTGATCCCGAAGTACGTCGAGC
This sequence comes from Actinomycetota bacterium, assembly GCA_013811645.1. GTDB lineage: Bacteria > Actinomycetota > Thermoleophilia > Gaiellales > Gaiellaceae > GMQP-bins7. The sequence goes on from JACCUU010000075.1 coordinate 2,104, forward strand.
CCCAGAGGACGTAGACGACGAGCAGCGCCGCCCAGATGTGTCTCACGGAGGCTGTCATCAGAGGGAGAACGCCGTGGTTGTCACTTCTGTGACAACGAGTTGCGACGAGGCACTACTCCATTTCGGAGATTCCAACCGCTGCTCGTCTCGACCGACAGCGCTAATCACGCGGCCACCCGGCGCGCTCGGGCAGAGTGGCGGCGTGATCCTGAGGGAGCCCGCTTTGCAGCTCGATCCCCGCGTGCAGCGGCTCTGGGCTCTGGAATGGGGCCTGGTCGCGCTTGCCGTGGCTGCCGTGACAGCCGGCATCGCCGTGCCGCTCGAGCTCGCCGACAATCGACTCGCCGCCGCCGTCGTCGCGGCGGTCGGCGGCAGCGCCGGACTGATCCTGGTCGCCTTCGCCGTCCTGCAGCCTCGCCTCCTGTACCGGCGCTTCCGTTACGAGATCACCGAGCTCGGGCTCTATGTCGCCCGCGGCTCGCTCTGGCGCAGGTGGCAGGTCGTCCCGCACGCGCGGATCCAGACGGTGGACACCAAGCGCGGCCCGCTCGAGCGGGCGGTGGGACTCGTCTCGCTCGCTGTGACGACCGCTTCGGCCACGGGTGGAACGGACATCCCGGGTCTCGACCCGCGCGTGGCCGACGCGCTGGTGGAGGAGCTGGCCCGTCGAGCAGGGATCGACGAGGGGACGTGAGCGAGCCTTCCTCCGAGCCGCCGGGCCGACTCCATCCCCTGGCCGTCCTCGTCTTCGCCCGGAAGCGAATCGGAGCGAGCTTGCTCCCGATCCTCGTCATCGCGTTCACCTGGCGCGGTGGCTTTGCACTGCCGGTTCTCGGCGTGCTGCTGGCCGTCGGCCTCGGCGTGCTCGTCCTCGAATGGCGTCGGTTCACCTACAGGATCGAAGCCGGGCGGTTGGTGATCGAGCGCGGCGTCATTCGTCATACGACGCGAGTCGTGCCGCTCGATCGCATCCGCGGGGTCGACCTGCAGGCGCCCTGGCTTCACCGCGTGCTCGGTCTCGTTCAGGTGGAGGTGGAGGCGGCCGCCGGCGGCAGCTCTGCCGCCGAGTTGTCGCTCGCCGCCGTCTCCGCCCCGGAAGGAGAGCGCCTTCGCGCAGCGCTGCTCTCGGCGAGGGGCTCGAAGGAGGCGGCGACTGACGACCCACCTCCCCTCGTCCTCTACCGGGCGACGCCACGACTGCTGGTTGCCGGAGGCCTGACCAGCGGCCGCTACATCCTCACTCCGCTCATCGCGCTCGGGGTGCTCGCCAACTTCGCCGACGACCTGCCCGGGGCTTTCGGCGAGCGGCTTCTGAGCGAGGCCGCCGACCGGGTGCCGACCGAAGTGCTCGGCCTGACCGTGCTCATCGGCGTCGGAGTTCTCGTCGCGCTCGTCCTGGCCGCCGCCGGCTCGCTGCTCACGGACTGGAGCTTCGAGCTCACCGATGACGGCGATCGTCTTGTCGCGCACCGGGGCCTGCTGACGCGTCGTGCCGTCGCGATCGACCGCTCACGTGTCCGCGGATTCGATCTCCTCGACTCGCCGCTCCGTCGCGCCTTCAGCCTCGTCGGGGTAAGGGTGGTCGCCGGCGGCGTCGGGGGCGGGCGGTCCGGCCGCACCGCTTTGGCGCCGGTCATCTCCGACGACGACGCCCGCGCGCTGGCGCGCGCGCTCGATCCGCTGACCGCGCTCGACGCCATGCTGGAGCACCATCCGAGAGCCGCCCTGTCGAGGCGGCTGGCGCGGGCGGTTGTCCTGCCTACCGTGCTCGGCGTCGCCGCCCTGGCGCTCCAGTGGTGGTTGCCCGCGGTTGTTTTGTTCGGTCTCGGACTTGGCGGAGTGCCGCTCGCAATCGACCGCTATCGCCAGCTCGGCCACCGCTTCGACGGGAGCCGCCTCGTCGTGCGGGAAGGGTCTCTGACTCGCCGGTGGACGTCGCTCGATCCACGCGCGGTCGTCTCGTACGCGGTTCAGCGTTCGCCGTTTCAAGCGCGGTCGGGGCTTTGCACGATCGTCCTCCACCTCGGACAAGGAGCCGGCTCACGCCGTGTGCTCGACTGCTCGGAGGAGCAGGCGGGATCACTACTCGCCGCGCTCGACATCCCGCTCTTCGCCCCATTCGTCCCACTCTCGTCGC
>JACCUU010000202.1 GCA_013811645.1 Actinomycetota bacterium
CTCGGAGTCGTAGACAGCGCGCCGTCCCGCTTGCTCCATCAGGTACGGGAAGCCGAAGTCGTGCCCGAACTTCGGGTCGTCCTCGACGTACGCTTCCCGGCGCACCGCGTAGATCGCCCCGTTGCCAGCCGTGATCGAGCTCGCCCTGGACTCCTGCTCGCGCACCCAGACCTCGTAGCGCCAGTACAGCCCTTCGAGATTGGCGCCGTCCGCGGTCTCCAGCCGGAGCTGCCCACAGACGTAGCCGACCTCCGGATCGGAAAGATTGCGCACCAACCTGCGCAGCGCGTCCGGCTTCCACTCGGTGTTGGCGTCCGTGAATGCGATGACGTCGCTCTCGGTCTCCCGCACGGCGCGGTGCTGCGCTGCGACCTTCCCTTCGCGCGGGCAGCGGAGGAGCCTCACTCCCGCCTCGCGCGCGGCGGCCTCCTCGACGATCCCGTCGGTGCGGTCGGTGGAGCCGTCCGAGGCCACGACGATCTCGAGGCTCTCGGGGGGATAGTCGAGCTCGAGCAGGTTTTCGAGACGGCGGCCGATCACGTCCTCCTCGTCGTGTGCGGAGACGACGAGTGCGACGGACGGAGTCGCGTCCTCACGTCTGACCGGACGTGGTCGGAGACGTGCGAGAACGCCCATCGCGGCGGGATAGCCGGCGTGCGTCCAGGCGAGGGCGCCGAGGCACCCCCAGAAGAGCGCCTTCCCGATCACGCGGCGAGAAGCTCTCGGACGAGCGCGCGATATCGCTCCATGGCCACGACGCGGTCCGCCTCCTCTTTAACATAGTCTCGACCCCTTCGTCCCATCTCCGCCAGGTCGTACTCGCCGTCGGCCGCGGCGCGGATCGTCCGCGCCAGAAGTTCCGGCCTCCCCGGAGGGATGACGACTCCACAGCCGATCTCACGCACGAGGCGGGCAGTCTCGCTCTCGTCCTCGGCCGCGACGATCACCGGCCTTCCCGCCGAGAGAATCCCGTACAGACGGCTCGGAACTACGTATCCGGCGAGGCCTTTCGCGAGACCCACGACATGGACGTCGGCGCTCGAGAGCGAGAGCGGAAGGCGCTCGCGCTTCTGGTACGGCAGGAAGCGCACCATGTCGTCGACCTCGAGCGTGTCGGCGAGCGTGACCATCTCGGCGTGCCGCGCGCCGAAGCCGGCGATCACGATCCGCAGGTCGGCCCGGTCGCGGAGAAACGTCGCAGCCCGGACGAGGCTGTCCAGATCCTGCGCATGCCCCACGTTCCCCGAGTGCATGACAACGAAGGGCTTCACGAGGTCGTGGTTTCCGGCCCACTCGTTGTCGCGGGGCTGAGGCGTGATCGCACGCGTGTCGACCCAGTTCGGAATCACGCGCAGCCGGTCCGGCGGTGCTCCCTTCGCCTCGAGCCGTTCGCGCATGGTCTCCCCGATGGCGACGATCCGGTCGGCACGGCGCAGGTAGGCACCGACGAGACCGCCCAGCACGCCGACGACCGCGGGGTTGCGGAGGCGGTCGAGCTCGGTGGCGATCTCCGGGAACACGTCCTGGCTGATGACGAGCACCGGAATCCCGAAGCGCCGACCGACCGCGACTCCGACGTCGCCCACGATCGGCGGATCGGTCATGCACAGCACGAGGTCGGGAGCGGGGCTGCGCAGCGCGTGGGTGAACGCCGCGCCGAGGTAGGAGAAGTAGTTTGCGGCCCGCCGCGCAAGCTCGGAGCGTTCGTACGACGTGGACGAGACCCGGACGATCCTCACGCCGTTGTGCTCGTCCTCGCGCGGCGCGTCCTCGTGGCCGTGCAGGACGCCCGTGACGACCTCGACCTCGTAGTCCTCCGCGAGCGCCTCGCAGAGCTCGGTCAAGAGGTGGGCGGTCGCCTCGACCCCGGGCCAGTAGTACTGGTTGAGGACGAGAATTCGCCGTCGCCTGCCGTCATGAGACACGCGGCAAGGCTAGCGGTGTCAGACACCAAATCCTGTCAAGAGGGAGCTGTGCCAAGACTGTGTCTCTTGTTCCACAGATCAACGCGATGGAGAATGGCTCAGCGGCTCGAAGCCATGTCCTTTCGCGGGACTAGCTTGTCGGCGGTCGTCGCTCGGTGTCTGACACCGCTTCTCGCACGGCGGCGAGAAAGCCGGCCACGCTCGGGCCGTAGCCCCAGTCCTGCGCGAGCTCACGCGATCGCTTGCCGAAGTCAGTGCGCAGGCTCGGATCCGCGGCGAGCTTCCGGAGAGCCCCCGACGCCGCGTCGACGTCCCCGGCGCCGACCAGGAAACCGTTCTCCCCGTCGCGGAGGAGGTCGTGGGCCGCGCCGACCCGGTCGGAGAGAACGAGCGGCAGGCCACACGCCGCCGCCTCGTTGACGACGACCGCCCACGGCTCGCGTTCGGACAAGAGCGCGAAGGCGTCAGCCGCGACGTAGACCTCGACGATCCGCTCCCACTCACGATCACCCGCGAGCGTGAGTCGCACGCCGCGAACGCCTGCGAGATCCTCGAGCCGTTCTCGCTCCGGGCCGTCCCCGGCCAGAACGAGCAGAAGTCGCGAGTCTTCGGCCTCCGCAACCGCGTGGATGAGGACATCGAGTCCCTTCTCCGACGCAAGCCTGGCAACGGAGAGCACGATGACGTCGTCCGGCCTCGCTCCGAGCTCGTTCCGGAGCTCATCGCGACGGCTCGCGAGCTGGTCGGCCTGCTTCCCGAACTCCTCTACGTCGATCGTGTTCGCGAAGACTCGCACGCGCTCGGGCGGCGCGCCTCGGGCGACCATCGAGCGTCGCGCGAGCGTTCCGGTGACGAGGACGCCGGAGGCACGCTCGACCACCCGCGGTACGACGGCCCCCTTCACCTGGCGCCTCCAGCCTGCACGAGGGCCCTCATCGTGGCTCTCGACGACCAGGACGTACGGCACGCGGCGGACGCGGCTCCAGACGATCGCCGCCTGCGCCGCGAACGTGCTCCAGCCGGAGACGACGACGACTTCGGGCCGCGCTGCAACGAGTGCGTGCGCGATACCCGGCGTGACCGGGTAGTCGTGGTGCAGGATCTCCCGCGCGCCCGGCAGGCGAGCGCCGCGGAGGAACACGGCTCGGTGCCGCCGGTCGGTGCGCCAGGTTCTCCCGGCAACGGTTTCCGCGGCGTAGATCACGGTCAGGTCGACCTCCGGCTGCGCGGCGACGCGGTCGAGGAGCGGCGCACGGTACGGCGTCGGCTCGGGGAAGACCGCGGCGACGCGAATCGCGCGGGGCTCGGACTGTCTTCGCCGGTCCGACGCGCCTTCTCCTCGCAGATCGCGCAACCAGGCGGCGGCCTCGACTCGAGCGCCTCGGGCAGCCGTCAGCCGCCGGGTGCGCCGAATGACTGCACGCGTCGGAAGCAGTGGATCGAGCGCGGCAGCCTGGCGTAACAAGGTGCCGCGCGTACGGCCCGATGCTCGGAGCGCAAGACGCGCCAGGGTTCTGGAGGCTGCCTCGCGAGCAGGCTTCGACCTTGCAACAGCCTGCTGCAAGGACAGCTCGAACGCGCGCACGAGGTCGACGTAGGCGCAAGCGGCATCCTCGAGCTGCTCGGCCTCGATCGCGAGACCAGCGCCGACTCGGCGCGCGAGCTCTGCCCGGTCGGCTCCCAGCTTCGAGGCGACCCGCTCGATCTCGCGCACCGACACGCGCTCCTGGAATGCCCGCTGGAGTTCCCCGCGCGACTGCGACGCCTGACCGGGATGGACGCGATAGAGCATGAGCGGGTCGGTCAGGTTGTCGCCCTCGGCATGCGTAAGCAGCCGCGTCCACAGGTCGTAGTCCTCGCTCTCGAGGTACTCGGGGTCGTAGCGCAGGCCGTATCGCTCGAGTACCTCGCGATCGATAAGCACGCTCGGATGGAAGAACGGCGAGCTGAAGAGCGCGGCCCACCGAACCGCCGCCGGCCCGGCCGGCATCAGGTGGAGCGACCCGGAACGACCGGACGCGTCGAGCTCCAACACCGCGCTCCCCAGGACCGCGATCGAGGAGCCCGAGACCATGCGCTGGAGCTGTCGCTCGAGCCGTTGCGGAAACGCGATGTCGTCGGCGTCGAGCCGGGCGACATAGCGTCCGCGAGCCTCGTCGAGCCCGCGGTTGAGCGACACCGCAAGACCAAGTCGTCCCTCGTTCCGAAGCACCTGCAGCCGCGGATCGTCGACGACGGCAAGGATCTCGGGGGTCTCATCGGTCGAGCCGTCGTCGACCACGATCAGCTCGAGATCGGAGATGGTCTGACGCAGGACGCTCTCGATCGCGGCCCGCAGATAGTGCTCGCCGTTCGAGACAGCGAGGAGCACGGAGACGAGCGGGGCGGCTGACACGGACGTCCCGTAGCCTACGGCGCGTGCACCAGGAGCTTCCGTCGTTCGACCTCGTCGTCGCG
>JACCUU010000136.1 GCA_013811645.1 Actinomycetota bacterium
CCGCAGACGGGGCTCCCGTAAGCGGATCGGAGCCGCTCGACACCTTCGGGAACGCCGTGACCTCGCGAATGTTGGGCTCGCCCGCAAGCAGTGCGATGAACCGGTCGAGCCCGAGAGCGAACCCGCCATGCGGTGGCGCCCCCATCTGCAGGGCCTCTAGGAACCATCCGAACTTGGCGTTCGCCTCCTCCTCGCTCATGCCCATCGCGCGGAAGACCTGCTGCTGAACGTCCGAGCGGTGGATCCTGATCGAGCCGGAGCCAAGCTCCCAGCCGTTCCAGACGAGGTCGTAGTGCAGGCTGAGCGCGTTCGCCGGGTCTCGCTCGATCAGCTCCTCGTGACCGTCGAGCGGGCTGGTGAACGGGTGATGCACGAACGTCCAGCGGCCGGTCTCGTCGTCGAGTTGGAAGAGGGGGAAATCCAGGAGCCAATGGAAGGAGTCCTGCTTCTCGTCGACGAGTCCGAGCTCACGGCCGAGGTGGAGCCGGAGCGCGCCGAGCACGCGCTCGGCGACGGACACCTCGTCGGCGACGAAGAGCACCGTGGAGCCGGGTGCGGCGGCGAAAGCCTCGAGCTCCGTCTGCGAGAGGAACTTCGCGATCGGAGACCGCACCTTTCCCTCCTCGTCGCACACGAGATACGCGAGGCCCTTCGCACCCCACTCCCTCGCGAAGTCCTCGAGCTTGCCGAGCTCGCCCCGCGAGAACGGCTTTGGCACGACGAGGTAACGCACGGACTTCGCGCCGGAGAAGACCCCGAACTCGGAGCCGCGGGTCACGTCCGTCGCGTCCTGGATCTCGAGCGCGAACCGCAGATCCGGCTTATCGGAGCCGTAGCGGAGCATGGCGTCGGCGTAGGAGAGGCGAGGGAACGGCCGCTCGGGAGCGTCCCGGCCGAGTGCCTCGAACGAGGCCGCGACGACCGTCTCGAGCACCTCGAGCACGTCGTCGCGCGTCGGAAAGGCGAGCTCGAGATCGAGCTGGCGAAACTCGAACTGGCGGTCTGCGCGAAGATCCTCGTCCCGCCAGCAGGTGGCGATCTGGTAGTAGCGATCGAAGCCTCCGACCATGAGCGCCTGCTTGAAGAGCTGCGGCGACTGCGCCAGCGCGAAGAAGGTTCCCGGCTGCAGGCGGACCGGGACGAGGAAGTCGCGAGCCCCTTCGGGGGTGCCCAGCGTCAGGCCCGGCGTCCAGATGTCGACGAAGCCCTGGTCGTCCATCGAGCGACGGATCGCCGCCACCACGGACGCGCGCAGCCGGAGGTTTCGCTGCATGCGCTCCGTACGCAGGTCGAGCCAGCGGTAGCGCAGACGCAGCGCCTCGTCGACTCCCTCCTCGTCGAGCTGGAAGGGAAGCGGTGTCGAGCGCGAGACGATCTCGAGCTCGTCGATCTGCAGCTCGACCCCACCTGTTGCCATCTTCGGGTTCACCGTCTCGGGCGAGCGTGCGACGACCTCCCCGGTGACCTTGAGCACGAACTCGTTTCGAATCTCCCGCGCGAGCTCGGCGCCGCGAGCGGCGCGCTCCGGGTTGATCACGAGCTGCATCAGCCCCGTTGGGTCGCGAAGGTCGACGAAGACGAGACCGCCGTGGTCGCGGCGGCGAGAAACCCAGCCGGCGAGTGTCGCCTTTCGTCCCACGTCGTCGGCTCGCAGCTCTCCGCACATCGCGTTTCGCCAGCTCACGACGTCAACCTCGCCAGGACGTCGTCGAGCGCGACCTCCTCGTCGGCCTGCCCTCGCCTGCGAACCGTGGCACCGTCGGCTCGAACCTGGACGACCGTCTCTGCTCCGAGGCGCGAGGCCTGGGTCAGCTGGCCCTTCAGCGAACGTCCCGCATAGTCCGTGTCGCTCGCGATGCCGCGCTGCCTCAGAGTCCCGAGCCAGGTCGCTACCAACTCCCGCGACGCGCTGTCGTCGATCGTGAAGAAGATATCCATCGCGGGTGTGGCTGCCTCTCGACCCGCCTGCTCGACCGCAAGCACGAGGCGCTCGATTCCCGCGCCGAAGCCGACGCCCGGGATCGGAGGCCCGCCGATCTGCTCGACCAGGCCGTCGTAACGCCCTCCGCCCGAGAGCGCGCTCTGCGCCCCCTCGTCGGGACCGAGGAACTCCCAGGTGGTACGGGTGTAGTAGTCGAGGCCACGAACAAGCGTCGCGACGATCTCGTACGGGACGCCGCAGGCGTCGAGGTCGCGAAGGACGGCGGCGAAATGCTTCCGGCAAGCCTCGCAGAGCGACTCGCCGATCTTGGGCGCATCGTCGAGCGCGTCCTGAACGGCCTGGGGCTTGGCGTCGTAGTTGTCGAATACCCGCAGCGGACTTGCGGACGCCTTCTCCCTCGTCGGCGCGTCCAGACGTTCGAGGTTCGCTTCGAGCCACTCGTTCAGGCGCTCCAGGTAGGCAGGCCTGCACGCTGGGCAGCCGATCGAGTTGAGCGCGAGCGTGAACTCGGTCACGCCCAACCGCGAGAGCAGCGCGTGGTAGAGCTGGATGACCTCCGCGTCCACTGAAGGGTGGTCGGATCCGATCGCCTCGACCGAGAGCTGCCAGTGCTCCCGATAGCGTCCGCGCTGAGGCGCCGCGTAGCGGTACATCGGCCCGACGACGTAGAGCTTCACCGGCTGCCCCTCACGGTGCATGCCATGCTCGACGTACGCGCGGCAGATCGGAGCCGTTCCCTCGGGCCTCAAGGTCAGCGAACGGCCGCCGCGATCCTCGAACGTGTACATCTCCTTCTGCACGACGTCCGAGCCAGCTCCCGAGGTCCGTTCGAAGAGCGCGGTGTCTTCGAACATGGGCGTGACGATCGGCCGATAGCCGTAGAGCGCGCACAGTCGCTCGGCTTCTCCGACGACGAGCCGCCAGAGCGGCTGCTCGGCCGGTACGACGTCGTGGGTTCCTCGCGGTCGCTCGATCCTCGCCTGAGAGCTCACCCGGTCCGCTCCGCGCGCAGTTCGTCGAGGAACGGGTTACGGGCGAGCTCGTCGCCGAGCGTCGTCGCCGGACCGTGACCCGGGTAGACGACCGTCTCGGAGGGCAGCGTGTCCATGAGCGACCCAATCGAGGCGACCAGCACGTTCCAGTCTCCTCCCGGGAAGTCCGTGCGTCCGACCGAGCCCGCGAAGAGGACATCGCCCGAAAAGAGGCTCCCGTCCGCGTGGTAGGCGATGTGAGCCGGCGAATGGCCGGGTACCGAGAGCAGGTCGAACGAGAGACCCGCGACGTCGATCGTCTCGCCGCCGTGCAACAGGACGTCCGGCGTATACGGGCGAAGCGTCATCCCGGGCGGGGTGAAGCGGTTCGGATCCTCGAGCAGTGAGCGCTCTCCTTCGGCCATGTACACCGGCGCCGCTGTCGCATCCGCGAGGTCGGCGACACCGACGAGGTGATCCCAGTGGCCGTGCGTCAGGAGGATCGCGACGCACCGAGCTTCGCGCCGCTCGAGCAACGCCCGGAGCTCGTCGACACTCCCGCTCGGGTCGACGACCACCGCCTCACGGGCAGCCGAATCGGCCCTGACGATGTAGCAGTTCGTTCCGATCGGTCCGAGCGAAAGCTGGTCGACGATGAGCGCCATCAACGACTCTGCTTACTGCTTGCCGGCCTCGTGCCGGGCTTCCCGCTTCTTGAACGAGCGCCAGAGAACTCCGTCGAGGAAGTAGCTGAAGGGGATGAAGATCGCCACGACGAACGCGGCCTGGGTGATCTGCTCGACGAGGGTGAGATCGCTCGACAAGAGCATCACCACGACGAACATGACCGGAGCGAACACGAGCCCTCGCTTGAGAGTGCGCCGCCATGAAGGGGGCTGCGCCTCCCGGCCGACTCGGGTGGGAGTCGCACGCCGAGACTGCGATGTCTCCTTCCGAACCGGAACCTCCGCTTCGAGCTCGTTTCCCTCCGCGTCCTCCCAGACGTACTCGTGCCGGTGCTCCTTCGCTCGGCGGCGACGTTGCTTGCGGGTCGGCATGGAGCGATTATGCCCAGGTGGTCCAGGCGATCCGGCCGCCCTTGAGGACCGTGTGCACGACCGGGCCGCCGAGGTGATAAGCGAGGTGACGCCAGTCCTCGGCATCGAGGAGCACGATGTCCGCGTCGTACCCCGCTGCGAGCCGCCCCTTCCGATCGGCGCGCGAAAGCACATGTGCCGCGTTCACCGTGCACGCAGTCAGGGCTTCCTCGGGACTGAGCCCGAGCTGTGTACACGCAAGCGAGCAGACGAGCGGCAGGCTCTCGCAGAATGCGCTTCCGGGGTTGAAATCCGTTGCCAGCGCGATGGCAGCGCCCGCTTCGGCGAGCGCACGTGCCGGTGGCATGGGTCTTCCGAGGAAGAGCGCGCTCGCCGGCAGGAGGACGCCGACGACATCGCTGGCGGCAAGCGCGGCGATGCCCGCCGGGCCGGTGCTCTCCAGGTGATCGACCGAGCGGGCGCCGAGCTCGATCGCGAGGGGAATGGCACCCGCCTCGGTGAACTGGTCGCCGTGCAGGCGAAGCTCCAGACCGGCCTCGCCGCAGGCCCGGAGATAGCGCCGCGCTTCGTCGACGTCGAACGCGCCGCGCTCGAGAAAGACGTCGGCGGCTTCGGCGATTCGAGCGGCCTCGGGGAGCACCTCCGCGAGGAGGAAGTCGACATAGGACGGAGGGCCGGAGTCGGCGAACTCAGACGGGACGGAATGGGCGCCGAGCCAGGTAGGAACTCCTCCGGCTGCGCGAATCGCGCGCAGCTGGGCCAGCTCGGTGTCGCGATCGAGGCCGTATCCCGATTTAGCCTCGAACGTCGTCGTCCCGGAACGGAGCATCCAGGCGACGTGACGCTCGAGCGCCGCGGCGAGCCCAGCGTCACCGGCCTCACGTGTCGCGCGAACGGTCGCCAAGATGCCGCCGCCCGCCGCGTGCAGCTCCTCGTAACCGGCTCCTGACGCGCGCAACGCGAACTCCCCGACTCGATCGCCCGCGAAGCAGGCATGCGTATGGCAGTCCACCAGCCCCGGGATCGCTGAGAGCCCGCGCCCGTCGAGCTCCTCGACCTCGCCGTCGAGCGGCTTCAGATCCTGCATCGCACCCACCGCCGCGATGCGTCCTTGCTCGCAGAGGAGGTAGGCGCCTTCGAATACGTCCACCGCTCCGAGCTCCCCACCGCGCAGAGGGGCCGTGTGGCCGCGCGGCGTCGCGATCTGCACGAGATCCCGGATGAGCAGCCGGGCAGGAACCTCCGTTCCGGAGAAGCTCACGGATGCATTTCCGGGTCCGGAGGGATCGACGGAAGGTCGATCCCTCCGCTGCGCGCGGCGTCGAGCGCCTCTACGTACCCCGCGTCCGCGTGCCGCATCACACCCGTTCCGGGATCGCTCGTCAGCACCCGCTCCAGTCGCTCGGCAGCAACGTCGGTGCCGTCGGCAACGACGACCATTCCCGCGTGAATGGAGTTGCCGATGCCGACCCCGCCGCCGTGGTGGACGCTCACCCAGGTCGCCCCCGCGGCGACATTCAGCAGCGCATTCAGGATCGGCCAGTCGGCGATCGCGTCGGAGCCGTCCTGCATTGCCTCCGTCTCCCGGTACGGCGAAGCGACCGAGCCCGAGTCGAGGTGATCGCGACCGATCACCACCGGAGCGCTGACGCGGCCCGAACGCACGAGCTCGTTGATCGCCAACCCTGCGCGAGCGCGGTCGCCGTAGCCGAGCCAGCAGATCCGCGCCGGCAAGCCTTGGAAGGCGACGCGACCGGGCGCAAGCTCGAGCCAACGACGGAGCAGGACGTCGTCCGGAAAGAGCTCCCCGAGCTCGGAATCGATCGCCTCGATGTCTGCAGCGTCCCCCGAGAGCGCTGCCCACCGGAACGGTCCGATCCCGCGACAGAAGAGCGGCCGGATATAGGCCGGGACGAAGCCCGGGTATGTGAAGGCATCCGCTACGCCGGCTTCATGGGCCTCCCCTCGCAGATTGTTGCCATAGTCGAAAACGTAGCAGCCCGCCCGGACGAGCTCGAGCAGCCCTTCGACGTGAGCCGCTATCGACGATCTTGCACGCTGGAGGTACTCGTCGGGATCGGTCGTGCGAAGCGCCGCCGCCTCGGTCACGTCGAGGCCGATCGGGACGTAGCCATGCAGCGGGTCGTGTGCGGCGGTCTGGTCGGTGACGAGATCGAAGCTCTCGCCCCGGCGGGCGAGCTCCGGCACGATCTCCGCGGCGTTGCCGAGCAGGCCGATCGACAGGGCTCGCCGTTCTGCCGCTGCCGTCCGAAGAAGCCCGAGAGCGTCGTCGAGCGAATCCGTCGCTTCGTCGAGGTAGCGGGTCTCGAGCCGCCGTTCGATGCGTGAGGGATCGACCTCGATACACAAGATCGCCGCCCGCGCCATCGTCGCGGCCAGAGGCTGTGCTCCACCCATTCCCCCCAGCCCGGCGGTCAGGATCGTCCGCCCGGAGAGGTCCGTGCTTCCGAAGTGCTTCTCGCCGGCCGCGGCGAACGTCTGGTACGTCCCCTGCAGGATCCCCTGCGTACCGATGTAGATCCAGCTTCCGGCGGTCATCTGCCCGAACATGGTCAAACCCTGCGCCTCCAGGCGCCGAAACTCGTCCCACGTCGCCCAGCGCGGCACGATCAGTGAGTTGGCGATCAGCACGCGCGGCGCCCACTCCCCGGTCCGAAAGACGCCGACCGGCTTTCCGCTCTGGACGAGCAACGTCTCGTCGTCGCCGAGCCGGAGGAGTGTCTTCACGATCGTCTTCAGCGCCTCGTGGTTACGCGCAGCCTTGCCGGTGCCGCCGTAGACCACGAGCTTCTCGGGATGCTCCGCGACCTCGCGGTCGAGATTGTTGAGCAGCATCCGGAGCGGGGCCTCGGTCTGCCAGGAGCGCGCGTTCAGCGACGATCCGCGCGGCGCGCGAATTCGGGTCAGATCACCGACGAGGGCTTCGACTGCAGCATCCACGGTCGCGAGGTCGGTCATGCGATCGCTCCGATCCTCTCCTCGGCGGCGGCGACGACTGCCCGCGAGCGGATCGCAGTCGCGACCTCCTCGATATCCACGCTCAGCGAGCGGTCGTCGACCAACCGGGACGAGAGCGAGCGCACGAGGTAGTGGACGCTGCGCACCCCTTCGCCCGGCTGCAGCGGCGCCAGGAACTCGACCGCCTGCGCACCCGCGAGAAGCTCGATCGCGAGTGTCCGTTCGGCGTTGTCGAGCACGCGCAATGCCTTCAGCCCCGCGGCGTTTCCCATCGAGACGTGATCCTCCTGGCCCGCGCTCGTCGGGATCGAGTCGACGCTCGCCGGATGGGCGTACACCTTGTTCTCGGAGACCAGCGCGGCCGCCACGTACTGGGGGATCATGAACCCGGAGTTGAGGCCGCCCTCGCGCACGAGGAACGGAGGAAGGCCGTCGGAGAGCGCCGGATTGACCATCCGCTCGATGCGCCGCTCGGAGATGCTCGCGAGCTCCGCCACCGCCATCGCGAGCACGTCCAGCGCAAAGGCCAGCGGCTGTCCGTGGAAGTTGCCGGCCGACACGATCACGCCCTCGTCGACGAGCACGAGCGGATTGTCGGTGGCGGCGTTCAGCTCCACCACGATGGTTGCCTCGACATAGTCGAGCAGGTCGCGACAGGCGCCGTGCACCTGCGGCGCGCAGCGGAGCGAGTACGCGTCCTGCACCCTGTCGCACCAGCGATGCGACTCGATGATCGCGGATCCCTCGAGCAGGCGCAGGACGTTGGCCGCCGCCTCCTGTTGCCCCTTCAGCGGACGCGAGCGATGCACAGCGGGCGAGAAGCTCGTCCTCGACCCCTGGAGCGCCTCCAGCGACAGTGCGCACGCGCAATCGGCGGTCTGAGCCAAACGTTTGGCCCGCTCGACCCCGAGCGCTGCCATCGACGCCATGAACTGCGTCCCGTTCACGAGCGAGAGCCCCTCCTTGCTCACCAGGCGAGTCGGCTCGAGCCCGACCCGGCGAAGCGCGGTTGCCCCGTCCAGCACCTCGCCGCCAACCACTGCCTCGCCCTCGCCGACCAGCGGGAGAGCGAGGTGCGCGAGTGGGGCGAGATCTCCGCTCGCGCCCACGGATCCACGCGCGGGCACGACCGGAAGGACGCCGCGGTTCAGGCACTCGACCAGCAGCTCGACGGTCTCCACGCGAGCGCCCGAGTAGCCCTTGGCAAGAGCGTTCGCGCGCAGCAGCATCGCCGCCCGGACGACGTCGTCGGGATAGGGCTCACCCACACCGCAGGCATGACTTCGGAGCAGCCGCAGCTGGAGCTCGTCCGCCAGCTCCTCAGGAATGCGCGCGGTCACGAAGCGCCCGAACCCGGTGTTCACACCGTAGGTGTGCTCGCCCTTCATCGAGTCCACCAGCGCGCGCGCGGCGATCATACGAACCTTCGCCGTGTCGCCGATCTCTGCGGTCGCCCCGTGGACGGCGACGTCCCACACGTCCTCGAGGGTGAGATCTTCTCCCGTCAGGACAAGGGATCGCGGCACGACTCGAGTCTAGAGCCGGGATGACGCGAGGGCTCGCTCGAGC
>JACCUU010000246.1 GCA_013811645.1 Actinomycetota bacterium
CGGACGACTACCGCTGCTTCCTCCTCGACCCGAGGCGGTCCGGCGACTCCTTCGTCACCTCGGCGCGCATCGAGCCCGGCGCGGCGAAGATCGTCCATCACGTCATCCTGTTCCGCGTTGCGCGAGGTCAGGTCGCCGACGCCAAGCGCCTCGACTCTGGTGCGGCCGGCCTCGGGTGGAACTGCTTTGGGGGCACGGGGCTCCCCTCGGGCGACGGGTCGGGCTCCATCCAGGATTCGCTGAACGACGCGAACTGGGTGGCCGCGTGGGCGCCGGGATGGGGCGGGAATCGCCTTCCGCAGGGGACAGGAGTGCCCCTCCCCGCGGGAAGCCAGATCGTGATGCAGGTGCACTACAACCTCCTGAACGGCAGGACCCCCGATCGCTCGCGCGCGGTGCTCACCGTTGCTCCCGCCGCCGCGAAGCTCACCCCGCTGCAGACGATGCTCCTTCCCGCGCCGGTCGAGATTCCTTGCGCCCAGGGGGAGAAGGGACGCCTCTGCAGCCGAAACGAGGCGCTCTTCGACCTGACGGGGAAGTACGGATCCCAGGCCGCATTCGTGCCGGCCGGGCTCCTGATCCTGTGCCGCGGCAGCGCTGCGAACCCGCGCGCGGGGGCGGTCTCCACCTGCGACCGGCGGCTGACACAGCCGACGACGATTCACGTGGCAGCCGGCCACATGCACCTGCTCGGCGCCTCGATCCGGGTCGAGCTCAACCCGGGTACACCGCGGGCGCAGATGCTGCTCGACATCCCGCGCTGGGACTTCCACTGGCAGAACGCCTACACCCTCGCGCGCGAGGTGAAAGCCGCCCCCGGCGACGTCGTCCGCGTCACTTGTCGGCACGACGCGCACAAGCGGATGCACGGCAACGGCCACGGCATCCCCAAGACGCCCCGCTACATCCTCTGGGGTGAGGGCACGACGGACGAGATGTGCCTCGGCATCCTCCAGGTGACGCGCGGGTAAGCCCGCTGCGGATCCTCCTCGTCTCGCAGATGTACCCGGGGCCTGACGACCCCGATCTCGGCGTGTTCGTGGCCAACCTCGAGCGCGAGCTCGTCGCGCGCGGTCACACCCTCGAGCGGGCCGTCGTCGACCGTCGAGCCGGTGGGAGAGGCCGCCACCTCGGGCTCGCTGTCGACGCGCTGCGCGCTGCCCGGCAGTTGCGGCCGGACGTCATCTACGCGCACTTCCTCGTCCCGGCGGGGTTTCTCGGCGCGCTCGCGTCACGCGCGCCGCTCGTAGTCACCGCGCACGGACAGGACGTCGACAATGCTCGCAGGAACCCTGTCATCAAGGCGGCCACACGCCACGTCGTCCGCCGAGCATCTGCGGTCGTCGCGGTCTCGAAGTGGCTGCGCGACCGGCTGGTGGAAGCGGTACCGGAAGCGTGTGAAAAGACCGAGATCGTCGACTGTGGCGTCGACCTCGAGCGCTTCTCACCGCGTGACTCCGACGAGGCCGCGGAAGTCGTGGGCTGGGCGGGCGACGGAGCCAGGTTCCTCTGTCTCGGCGGACTCTCGGAGCGGAAAAACGTCCTCAGGCTGGCACGTGCCTTCGAAGCGCGAGACGAAGGGACGCTGACGTTCGTGGGCGACGGGCCACTGCGCGCAGCTCTCGCCGGCCGGCCCGGGATCGAGCTCGCGGGACGTGTCGCCCACGAGGAGGTTCCCGCGTGGATCGCGGCCTCGGACGTCGTCTGTCAGCCGAGCCTCGTCGAGCCCTTCGGGCTCGCAACCCTGGAGGCGATGGCCTCCGCGCGGTCGGTCGTTGCGACGCGAGTGGGCGGGCCACCGGAGTTCGTGACGCCGGAGTCGGGAGTCCTCGTCGATCCGGAGGACGAGCGAGCGCTGACTTCCGCACTCTCTCAGGCAGCAGCGCTTCCGCGGCCGAATCTCGCAGCCCGCGACGCCGCGGGCGACCATGACGTCAAGCTGCAGGCGGCGCGGGTGGAGGCGATTCTCGAGCGAGCCGCTCGAGGTCCGCGAGCCTGACTTCCACCAGGGGACGAATCGCGTCTTCGAGACCAGCCTCCCTGGCGACCGCGAGCGCCTCCTCGTACGTCTCGCGCACCTTCTCGATCGCAACCCCCTGCTTCAGCCGGTTGTCGCCGGTGACGAGAAGCCTCTGGATCCGCTCGCGCGCATCATCCGTCATGAGTTGACGATATCTCCGCTGCTACCCTGGCCGCGCGATGCCGTGGCTTCAGATCTCCGCCGTCATCCAGGTGCTCCTGAGCGCCTTCATGGTCACGCTGATCCTTATGCACTCCGGACGCGAAGCGGGCATGGGCGGGCTCGGGTTCACGCCGCATTCGGAGGGCGGAACGCACATCGTGGAGCGGAACCTCACACGCCTGACGGTGGCCGTCGCCGGCGTGTACACGCTCAACACGCTCATTCTGTACCACCTTCTCGCGTAGAATCATCCTCGGCTCGCGCTGGTGGCGGAATTGGTAGACGCGCTAGGTTGAGGGCCTAGTGGCCGCATAGGCCGTGGAGGTTCAAGTCCTCTCCAGCGCACTCGAAAGGCGGTCGCAGGACCGCCTTTCCGTTTGAATGGGGCTATGCGGCTGTACTCCGAGCTTGCACCGTGGTTCCATCTGCTCACCCATCCGTCGGATTACGAGGACGAGGCGGATCACATCGTCAGGGTGGTCGACGCGACGATCGAGGGGAAGGCGAGGACGCTCCTGGAGCTCGGCTCGGGAGGCGGCAACAACGCTTCCCATCTCAAAGCGCGCTTCGCGTGCACCCTGACCGACGTCTCTCCAGAGATGCTCGAGCTCTCGCGGACGCTCAATCCCGAGTGCGAGCACATTCAAGGCGACATGCGGACGCTTCGCCTCGGCTCGACCTTCGACGTGGTGCTGGTGCACGACGCGGTGGCGTACATGACGACGGAGGACGATCTTCGGGCCGTCCTCGAGACCGTCTCCGCGCACCTGCGCCCGGGAGGCGTCGGGATCCTCGTGCCAGACACGACGCGGGAGCTCTTCGCTGCCCAGACCCGGCACGGCGGTCACGACGGGGACGACGGTCGCCGTCTTCGCTACCTCGAGTGGGATCACGACCCGGATCCCGGTGACACGAGCTATGACGTCGAGTTCGTCGTCGTGCTGATAGAGGACGGGAAGGAGGTGCGCGTCGAGTACGACCACCAGACATGCGGCGTCTTTTCGGAAGCGGCGTGGCGCCAACTCATCACTCAGGCAGGTCTTGCGGTCGTGGATGTCGAGACCATTGCCGACCCGCACGCCGCAGAGCATGCGGTCTTCGTGGCGCGCAAGCCGGCTTGACGTCGTCCGAGCAGGAGTCTACTCTCTTCTGACGAACATACGTTCGTTCCCCGAAACAGGAGAGATCCCTGATGCTCGAAACTCCGATGCTCACGACGCGTCAGCAGGAGATCTGGCAGTTCCTCGCCGAATACGTCGACGGCCACGGATACCCGCCCACGGTGCGTGAGATAGGCGATGCGGTCGGGCTCGCGTTGCCCTCCAC
>JACCUU010000264.1 GCA_013811645.1 Actinomycetota bacterium
CGCCTCGAAGGTCACGTCGAGATCGAGCGACTCGCCGAGCTCTACCGTGGCGCCGCTTGCCTCGTGCAGGCGTCGCGCTTCGAGGGCTTCGGGCTGCCGGTGCTGGAGGCGATGGCTTCGGGAACGCCTGTCGTCGCCGTCCGCGAGCCCGCTCTGCAGGAGGTTGCGGGCGATGCAGCCGTCTTCGTCGCAGAGGACGGGTTGGCGGACGGGATCCGACAGGCGTTGCGCGAGCGCGAGCGGCTCTCCGCTGCAGGGCTCGGGCGCGCCCGAGCGTTCACCTGGCATGCGACTGCTGAGCGGACACTCGCCGTCTACCGGGAGATACTCGGAGTATGAAGGTCTCCGCCGTGGTCGTCTCTCACGGGCACGCGGCCGAGCTCGAGACCTCGCTGTCGGCGCTCGTGCCGCAGATCGGCGAGACAGTCGTCGTCGCGAACGTGCCCGGATCCGTGGACGTCGTCCCGAACGGCGTTCGCGTGCTCGAGAACCCCCGGCCGCTCAGCCTGGCAGCGAACGTCAACCTTGGGATCGCAGCGACCGCGGGCGAATATGTGCTCAGCGCCAACCCGGACGTGACCCCCGAGCCGGACGCGGTCGCCGCGCTCGTCGCGTTCGCCGATGCGCATCCCCAGTGCGGGATCGCCGGCCCGCAGATGCGCTGGCCGGACGGCACGTGGCAGCCGTCACGCAGGCGCTTCCCGACGATCCGAGGCACCCTCGTCCGCCGCACGCCTCTCCGGCGCCTGCGGACGCCGTACGAGACGCAGCGCGATCACTATCACCTCGACGAGCGCCCGACGGACCCCGTCCAGGCGGACTGGATGCTCGGCGCGTTCCTGCTCATGCGCCGAACGACGCTGGACGAGATCGGCGGGTGGGACGCCGGCTTCCGCCACTACTGCGAGGACATCGACCTCTGCTATCGCGCTGGGCAGGCGGGCTGGGAGCGTTGGTACGTCCCGAGCTCGGTCGTGACCCACGACTACGCGGCCGTGATCGACCGCAGCTTCCTCTCCCGGCACACGCTGTGGCACGCGCGCGGCATGGCCCGCTTCGTCCGCAAGCACCCGGAGCGGCTGCTCGCGCTGTGAAGTACGCGAGCCAGGCTCGGAGCTGGACGGAGAGCGCGTACGCCGATGCTTCGACCTACCTCGCTCACCGCGCCGATCTCGTCGTCACGCTCGGGCGGCAGCTCGTGCCCGGCGACGAGGTGCTCGATCTGGCCTGCGGCGATGGTGGCCTCGGGGAGGTGTTCGTCGCGCGCGGCTTCCGCTACCGCGGCGTGGACTCGACGCCTGAGATGGTGGAGGCGGCCCGCCAGCGGTTGGGCGAGCGTGCCTCGGTCGAGCTCGGCGACCTGAACGACTACGTTCCGCCCGCGCCCGTCGCCGTGACGACGGTCTTTCGCGCCCTCTACTACACGCGAGACCGTCGCGCGTTCTTCGAGCACGTCGCCGCCTTCACGGAGAAGAAGCTCGTCTTCGACCTGAACCCGCGTCAGTACCGGCTCGAGGACGTGCTCGCCGACCTGCGCCGAGCCGGCTTCGGCCAGATCGTGCTGCGCCCGTTCTTCATGCCGCAAACCATCGCACTCCCGCGTCCCGCGGCAGCAATCGCGCGAAAGCTCGAGCGCAGCGGACCGCTCGCACGTCTGGCCCTGCGCTACCGCTTCACCTATCTCGTCGCGGCCTCGCCGGCCCTAGAGACTCCAACACAATGAAACTCGAAGCCGTCGGCACGCGCTGGGCGGCGCGACGCGGCGTCCCCAGACAGCCCAATACGCGTGCATATTGGGCTCCCCTGCGTCCTTGCCTCGCACCACCCATCACGCACCGTCGGCGAGGCCCCATCGTGCTGGAGGCTCTAGGCGCCGAAGAGCGGCTGGAAGCCCGCGGTGAACACCGCGCCTAGCTGACGCCGGTCCGAGTGATTCGGATCGATGTCATGGGGAGAGAAGGTCGGAGAGATCTCCACCTCGATACGCCACGGGCCGTTCGGCGCGGCGAGCCTGAAGCCGGTTGCGGTGCATTGAGTCACCGTCTTGGTCTGCGCCTGGGTGACTCTGGAGATCGCCGGCTGGTTGTCCGGCCCGATCCCGATCGGCCCGATGCGAACCGTCGCCTTGCCAGGAGCCCCGCCCGAGCACCAGGCCACCCGCGAGAGGTTGACGCGTGCGAATCCCGGCCCGTCCCGCGAGACGTCGAAGCGGTTGTACGACGCTTCGGCGACACCGTTTCGGTCGGTGTCCGCGATCCAGCCGTCGCGATCGATGCCGTTCACACCGGAGGCGAGCTTCAGCGCCTCCCGGTCGACGTCGTACAGCACGTACGGACCGAGCCGCTTGACGACCGGCGCTTGCAACTCGACGCCGTTCAACGTCAGCGCGTAGTCGGTCTCGGGGGACGGAGTCAGAGTTCCGTCGGCGCTCGCGAGGTCGGGCGTGAGGATCGCGCCGGGGCCGGGTGCGGTTCCGTCGGTGCTCCACACCTTCTTCACCGAGCGGTTGAAGAACTCCGTGAGATAGACGCCCGTCGGGTCGTCGTTCATCTGCTGACCGAGGACGACGACCGAGCCTCCACCGGTCGCGCGGTCGACCCAGTCGTACGGCGCGGGCAGGTTGTCGGCGATCTGCCTCGCGAGACGGCGCTCTCCCTCGGCGGCGTAGACCTCGGCTGTAAGCGTCCAGGCGAAGACGGCGACTGCCGCGGTCGCGGCGACCCCGGTGAAAACCACGGAGCCGCGACGGAGATACCGCAGCGCGACGAGGATGCCGACGGATACGAAGCACGCGATCAGCAACGTGCTCTCGATCCGTCCTTCGGGCCAACCCCACTCGCGGTTCAGGAACGCCGGCAGCGACAGCCCGTGCGCCTCGTAGTAAGGGTAGTTGTCGAGCCGGAGAGGTACCTCGGTGACGACGTACACGGTGAACACCGTCGCGCCGGCGATCGCCCAGCCGCGCCCGACTCCGCGAACGAATGCGAGCGCGGTCGCGGCGAAGAGGATCGGACAGAGGTAGATCAGGTTCCGCTCGACGACGAGGGTCGAGAACGTGATCGAGATCTGCGCTCCCTTGATCCCGGCGTACGCGACGAACACGACGAGCGCGAAGACGCTCGTGATCACGAACGCACGTGTCTTCGGATCGGTCATCTCGCCTCGCGGTCGCGCGAGTGCCGCGATGCCCGCAAGGAGCGGCAGGACTCCGATGCCGATCGCGAGGGCGCCCGACGCCCAGGCCGCGTGCTCGATGATCCGCTCCGGATAGGCGCCCGTCGTGTCGCGCCAGCTCTTCGAGAGATGCCCGAGGAACGCGGACGCGCCGACGGCGGCTCCGACCCCGAGCGTGACGAGCCCGACCCAGTCCCAGCCGGAGAACGACGAGCGCCAGCGAAGTGCCCGCTCCGACTGCCAGCAGAGCCAGAGCAGGCCGAGCACGAACAACGCGAAGAGGATCGAGAGCTGCGTTCGGGTCAGCATCGCCGCAGCGCAGGCGAGCACCGCCAGGCCTGCGCGGCCCCACGTCGGTTCGACGTACACGCGGGCGATCAACCAGAGAGCAAGGGTCGCGAGCGGGTATGCCAGCGGCTCCTCGACGAGGATCGGCGAGTACGCAAGCGCCGGCACGATCGTCGCGCCACCGGCGGCGGCCAGCGCGTACCAGGGCGGAACGACCAGACGAGCTAGCGCATACGCCGGAAACACCGTCGCCGTCATGGCCAGGACGAGCAGGAGCTTCGCGGCGGCGTACCCGGTTGCCGCTGAGCCGACCCACCACACCGGGGCGAGGAAGTAGGCGACGAGGGTCGCGAGGCCGTAGGGATCCCCGCGACGTGCGGCTTCGCCGGTCTCCGAGATCGAGCGCGAGAGCCAGGCGAGCTCGATCTCGTCGCTGTAGATCGTGGGAACCGGATGCCGGGACGCCTGCCAGGCGTAGAGCGCGGCGAGCCCGAAGTAGAGGGTCAACAAGGGGATGGCCGCCACCAGGCGGTCGGAGAGGGTCGGACGTTGACTCACGGGAGCGTCGCCTCCACGGCGGCTGGCGTGGTGAACTCGGTGACACGCCGGACGATGCGGCAGGGAACCCCCGCCTCCTCGGACGCGCGCACGACCGCATCGAG
>JACCUU010000284.1 GCA_013811645.1 Actinomycetota bacterium
GTGGAGCCGTGCGCGAGCGAGCTGCCCGCACTCGCCGAGGCGTCGAGGACGGTGGGCTCGCCGCAGATTCGGAACCGCGGCACGATCGGCGGCAACCTCGGCACCGCCTCGCCGGCGGGAGATGCGCTTCCGCCTCTGCTCGTCGAAGGCGCGGAGGTCGAGCTGGCAAGCGTTCGTGGCGTCCGGACGCTCGCGCTAGCGAGCTTCCTGCTCGGAGTCAAGCAAAACGCGCTCGAGCCCGACGAGCTGATCGTCGCCGTCCACGTGCGGCCGAGCGGGCAGCGGCAGACCTTCATGAAGGTAGGCCCGCGAAACGCCATGGTCATCGCGGTGTGCTCGCTCGCGCTCGTCGCCGATCGCGAGCGCGGTGAGCTGCGTGCGGCGTACGGGTCGTCGAGCCCGGTCGTCGAAGTCGTTACGGCGTCCGTCGACGAAGCCGCCGATTTTCCCGATCTCGTAGCCGCCGCCGCCAGCCCGATCGACGATGTTCGGGGCACAGCGGCATATCGCCGCCACGCCCTGCGCGTGCTGACCGCGCGTGCCCTCGAGAGATGCCTAGCGTGAAGAAGCCATGTGACACTGTGTCACTTGGGAGCTCGCCGTGAAGATCGCCTTCACCGCCAATGGGGAGCGAGTCGAGGCGGACGTCTGGGCGGGGGAGAGCCTGCTCACGACCCTGCGCGACCGGCTCGGCCTTCCCGGCTCCAAGAACGCCTGCGAGCAGGGCGAGTGCGGCTCGTGCTCGGTGCTCTTGAACGGGGCGCTCGTCTGCTCGTGCCTGGTACTCGCTGCGCAGGCCGACGGACACGAGGTCGTCACCGTCGAGGGCCTCGCGGAGAACGGGACGCCGAACCGGGTGCAGGCGGCATTCGTCGAGGCCGGCGCCGTGCAGTGCGGCTTCTGCACACCGGGTCTCGTCGTAGCGGCCGACGACCTTCTCCGGCGCATCCCCGACCCCTCGGACGACGAGATTCGCGAAGCGCTTTCGGGGAATCTCTGCCGCTGCACCGGGTATCAGAAGATTCTCGACGCGGTGCACCTCGCGGTGGATCGATGAGCGCGCCGACTCCGACGCGGCTCAGGCGTGGTCATGCCGTCGCCGCGAGGCCCCGCAGGGACGCGATTCCGAAGGTGACCGGCGAATTCACGTACTCGAGCGACCTGCATGCCGCGGACATGCTGTGGGGGCACACCGTCCGCAGTCCGTACGCGCACGCTCGTGTCCTCGAGATCGATGTCTCCGAAGCGCTTCCCATGCCTGGAGTGCATGCCGTGCTCACGCACGAGGACGTGCCCGGGAAGAAGCTGTACGGACTCGAGTTCCCGGATCAGCCCGTGCTCGCAATCGACCGGGTTCGCTACTTCGGCGAAGCGGTCGCGATCGTCGCTGCCGAGGAGCCCGAGCAGGCCCGCCGTGCGGCCGCAGCGGTGCGGGTCGAGTACGAGCCGCTAGAGCCGGTCGTCGACCCGGAGCGCGCGACCGAGATGGAAGCGCTGCACGTCGACTGGCCGATCGAACGTCACGGTGACACCGAGCATCCGCGCCCGAACGTGGTGCGCGCATTGACGATCCGCCGGGGCGATCCCGACGCCGCGGCCGATGTCACCGTCTCCGGCTACTACGAGATCGGCCAGCAGGATCAAGCCTTCCTCGGCCCGGAGTCCGGCATCGCGATTCCGGACGGCGAGGGCGGCGTCGACATCCACGTCGCGACGCAGTGGCTCCATGTCGACCGCGACCAGATTGCGCCGTGCCTAGGGCTCCAGCCGGAGCAGGTGCGGATCCATCTGGCGGGTGTGGGCGGGGCGTTCGGCGGACGGGAGGACCTCTCCATCCAAGCGCACGCAGCCCTGCTCGCCCTTCGCACGAGCCGGCCGGTGAAGATGGTCTACAACCGCGAGGAGTCGTTCGTCGGCCACATCCACCGCCATCCCGCGCGCATCTGGGCCGAGCACCGCGCCACCTCTGCGGGGCAGCTGGTCGCCGTGCGCATGCGGATCCTCCTGGACGGTGGCGCCTACGCCTCGAGCTCGACCGCGGTCATCTCGAACGCCTGCTCGTTCGCCGTCGGCCCTTACGCCTGCGGCAACCTGTTGATCGACGGGCTGTGCGTGTACACGAACAATCCGCCCTGCGGGGCCATGCGCGGGTTCGGAGCCGTGCAGGCCTGTTTCGCCGCCGAGGCGCAGATGGACAAGCTCGCCGCCGAGCTCGGGATCGATCCGATCGAGCTGCGCCTGCTGAACGCGCTCGAGCCCGGAGGCATGCTGCCCACGGGACAGATACTCGAGGGCTCGCTGCCGACGAAGGACGTCATTCGGCGCGCGGCAGTGCTTCCCATCCCC
>JACCUU010000293.1 GCA_013811645.1 Actinomycetota bacterium
GAACCGAGGAGGCCCGCGCTTCAGCTTCGTCGACGGCCCAGTGACGGCGAATAAGACCCTGGCGGTGCACACCGCGTGGGGGCGCACTCTGAAGGACGTCTTCCAGCGCTACAAGGCGTTGCGCGGCTTCGACCAGCGGTATCAGAACGGCTTCGACTGCCAGGGGCTCTGGATCGAGGTCGGCGTCGAGCGCGAGCTGGGCCTCAACTCGAAGCGCGACATCGAGGAGTACGGCCTCGCGGAGTTCGCGCGTAAGTGCCGCGAGAAGGTGATCTGGTCGGCAACCGAGCTGACCCGTGGCTGTGTTCGGCTCGGTCAATGGATGGACTGGGGCAACGACTACTACACGTTCTCCGACACGAACATCGAGTACATCTGGCGGTTCCTGAAGCTGATGCATCGGCAGGGGAAGCTGTACCTGGGTCATCGCTCGACGGAATGGTGTCCTCGCTGCGGCACCTCCATCTCCCAGCACGAGCTCTCGCAGGGCGGGGTGTACCAGGACAAGTCCGATCCCTCGCTCTATGTGCGGTTTCCGCTCGACGACCGGCCGGGCGAGTCTCTCGTCGTGTGGACCACGACTCCGTGGACCCTCCCTGCGAATGTCGCCGCGGCGGTGAAGCCCGATGCCGAATACGGGCTGCGTGAGAACGGGGAGTGGGTGGCGGCCGCGCGCTACCCGGACGACCGGTTCGTGCAGCGCGTTCCCGGAGCCGAGCTCGTCGGCCTTGGCTATCGCGGCCCCTTCGACGATCTCTCACCAGGCGCCGAGGTGAACCACCGCGTCATCCCCTGGGACGAGGTCTCGCTCGAGGAAGGGACTGGCATCGTCCACATCGCGCCGGGAGCAGGTCAGGAGGACTTCGAGCTCGGACGTGTTCACGAGCTCCCCGTCCTGATGCCGGTGGACGAGTCTGGTCGTTTCTATGACTCGTACGGCTGGCTCCACGGCCTTTCGACGACGGAGGCTGCGGATCAGATCATCGGTCGGCTCGCCGAGACCGGGTTCCTGCTCGAGGCCGAGGTGTACTCGCATCGGTATCCGCACTGCTGGCGTTGCGACACACCGCTGATCTGGCGCGTCACCGACGACTGGCTCATCGCCGTCGATGAGCTTCGCCCGAAGCTTCTTGCCGCGAACGAGACCGTCGAGTGGACGCCGGCCTACATGGGCAAGCGCATGGACGACTGGCTTCGCAACATGGGGGACTGGAACATCTCGCGCCGGCGCTACTTCGGGTTGCCGCTGCCGTTCTACCCGTGTGAGTGCGGCCACTTGAACGTCATCGGGTCGAAGCACGAGCTCGCCGAGCGGGCCGTGTCCGGCCTCGAGCAGCTCGAGGAGCTGCACCGCCCGTGGATCGACGAGGTAGTCATCGCGTGCGAGGCCTGCGGGAAAGACATACGCAGGGTCGCCGAGGTGGGCGACGTGTGGCTCGATGCCGGGATCGTTCCGTTCTCGACCCTCGGCTGGGAGAACCAGACCTGGATCCAGAACGGCTACGCGACCGGAGCGTCCAAGGGAATCTCGGGCGCCGACCTCCCCGATCACGCCTACTGGGAGCAGTGGTTCCCGGCCGAGTGGGTCTCGGAGATGCGGGAGCAGATCCGGCTCTGGTTCTACTCGCAGCTCTTCATGTCCGTCGCGCTCGTGGGACAGGCACCGTTCCGGAAGGTTCTCGGCTACGAGAAGATGCTCGACGAGCAGGGCCGCGAGATGCACGGCTCCTGGGGGAACATGATCGAGGCGGAGGACGCCTTCGCTCGCATGGGCGCCGACGTCATCCGCTTGCAGTGCGCGGCCCAGCCCTCGAACCAG
This sequence comes from Actinomycetota bacterium, assembly GCA_013811645.1. Lineage (GTDB taxonomy): Bacteria > Actinomycetota > Thermoleophilia > Gaiellales > Gaiellaceae > GMQP-bins7. The sequence continues at coordinate 1,820 of JACCUU010000293.1, forward strand.
AGCCTCCTCTTCGGCTTCGGGCCTGCGCACGAGATCAAGCGGCGCCTTCTCACCCTCTGGAACTCGTCTCGGTTCCTGGTCGACTACGCGAACATCGGGAGCTGGAAGCCCGAGCTCGGCGATCTGGCTTCCAGGCCGGACGGCGACCTGCAGCCACTCGATCGCTGGCTCGTCGCGCGCACCAACGCGCTCGTGCACGAGACCACAGCAGCGTACGAGAGCTGGCGGACACCGAACGTCGTGCGCGCCTTCGATGCGTTCGTCGAGGACGTGTCCAACTGGTACATCCGGCGCTCGCGCCGACGCTTCTGGGACGGTGATGAGGCCGCGTTTCGGACGCTTTGGTACGCGCTCGTCCAGGGAATCCGGGTCATCTCTCCGGTCATGCCGTTTCTCAGCGACCACCTCTGGCGCGCGCTGACCGCGCCGTGCAAGAACGCTCCCGGGTCGGTCTTCCTCGCCGACTGGCCGGAGGTGCCGGAGCCGGATGCCGCGCTCGTTGCAGAGGTGGCCGAGCTGCGCCGAGTCGTCGAGCTCGGTCGCCAGGCACGCTCGGCTGCAGGAATCGGGCTGCGCCAGCCGCTGCGGGCGCTGGTCGTGGAGGGCGCGTCCCTGGCTGAGAGTCACTCGGGCGAGCTGCTCGAGGAGCTCCGTGTAAGGGAGGTCGTGTTCGGATCCGTCGATGCCAGCGAGCTGCGCGTCAAACCGAACCTACGCGTCCTCGGGCCGAAGCTCGGTGCCGAGCTGGTCTCCGTGCGGAAGGCGCTCGAAGCCGGCGAGTTCGAGGAGCTGGGCGGCGGTGGCTTTCGCGTGGCGGGACACGACTTGAGCGCGGACGAGGTGCTCGTCGAGCGGCGTGGCAAGGAGGGTTGGTCGATCGCGGCCTCGGACGGCGTCACCGTTGCTCTCGACTCGCGGCTGGACGATGAGCTGAAGCGCGAAGGCCGGGTCTACGACCTCATCCATCGCGTCAACTCGATGCGCAAGGAAGCGGGGCTCGAGCTGACCGATCGCATCGCGCTCACGATTCCGGAGTCGGACAGCGAGCTACTGGAGCACGAGGACTGGATCGCGCGCGAGACGCTGGCGCTGTCGGTCGACGCGTCCGGGTCGGAGCTCGCGATCACCAGATCGTGAGAAGGGGAAGCCTCCTCGCGGGGGGTCAGGCTTCAGCCTGACCCCGGTCT
>JACCUU010000006.1 GCA_013811645.1 Actinomycetota bacterium
GGCGGCGGGAGACAGGTCGGATTCAAGGCAAGACCGATTCCGCCAGCATGGTTGTGGGTCATCCCGCCGCCACCTCGCACTCTCAGCCGCCCGTCGGACAGAGACGGCTAGCAGGCGACGCTACACAACATGCTTGAGCCAATCGTCACTTGATCCGGCCGCTCTTCCCCGATGTGGTGGGATCCCGTCTCGGTTCTGCGTCCGGTCTGATCGACTCCTCGCGCACGGTCACTCGCGGGCAGGTCGACTCGCTACGGTGGCTCGCATGAGCCGCGGAGTCTCGCTGCCCTCTCTCATGGCGATAGGCGTTCTCGCCGCGGCTCTTGCCATCCCGGCGAGCGCGAACACGAAGCCGATCCGGGTGACCGTCGTCGGCGATTCGGTGGCCGCCTCCCTGCACCAGGTCCCGAGTGCGCAGACGGCTCTGCGGAAAGGCCTCGAGGTGCGCCTCGACCTCGAGGTCTGCCGCCGGCTGGTGCAACCGAGCTGCGCTTTCAAGGGCGCGACGCCGTCGACTGCCCTGCAGGCCGTTCGAGCTTCGGGACGATCGCTCGGTCGCGTGCTCGTGGTCGACGTCGGCTACAACGAGGAGCCGCAAGGCTACGGTGCCGGAATAGACCAGGTCATGCATGCCGCGCTCGCCCAAGGAGTCAGGGGTGTCGTGTGGGTGACGTTGCGCGAACGACACGGCAGCTACCGGCGGACGAACATCGCGATCATGGCGGCGGCGACGCGGTGGCCACAGATGCTCGTCGCCGACTGGAACGTCTACAGCGCGGGCAAGCCGTGGTTCCGTGACGACGGGGTGCACATGGGCGCCACCGGCGCGACCGCGTTCGCGGCCTTCCTACGACCGCACATCTTCCGAGCGGCTTCCTGACGTGCCTGGCGTTCGGCTCAGAGACCGCGCTGCCTCGAGCGAGAGCAGAAACTGCTTCCGCTCGAGGCCACCGCCGTAACCGACGAGCGTGCCGTCTGCCCCGACGAGCCGGTGACAAGGGACGATCACCGAGATGGGATTGCTTCCGTTCGCATGCCCGACCGCGCGAGCGGCCTCAGTCCGGCCGATCCCACCTGCGAGCTCGCCGTAGCTGAGCGTCTCGCCGTAGGGCACCTCGCGCAGCGCGTTCCAAACGCGGAGCTGGAACTGTGTGCCCTGCAACCGGACCGGCACGTCGAAGCCAAAGCGACGGCCGGCGAGGTAGGCCCGCAACTGCTCGATCACGTCGCCGAACGGCTCGTCGAAACGCGTCCACCCAGGTTCGACCCGCACCGCTTTTCGGCCGTCCTGCATGTGCAGGCCATGAAGGGTGCGGCCGTCGCCGAGCAGCAACAACTCGCCGATCGAGCTGTCGATCGTCGTGTACACCAGCGTGGTCACGAGTCTGATCTCAGCGACCGGGCGAGCGTCCGCACCGCGTCGGCGCTCGAGCGCAGGACGACCGTGTGGTACGTCTCGATCAGCTCGAGGATCCCCTCGCGCGGTCCGGATCGCCACTCGTCGCCTTCATAGAACGCGTTTTCTTGCGCCTCCCGCTCGCCGAGCGAGGAGAACGAGCGCAGGAGGACGTAGTGCTCCGCGTCTTCGATGGAGGGGCCTTGCGCTACTACGTCGATCCCGTGACGAGCGAGCATCGGCGCGGCAGCGGTCATGCGGCGTCCGAACTCATCGCGCTCGCCGGGGCGGATGCGATAAGTCCGTATCTCGAGCACGCGTTCGTTCGGCAACACTTCGCACCCTATCGTCTGTGCCGATGTCACTTCATATTTGATAGTCGCTTTACTTTGCATACTCATGGGTCTAGGATGACGCGATGGCGACGCCCCACTCGGTCATCTCCAGCGGGGAGCTGCGGAGTCGACTCGTCGACCCTGACCTGACGATCGTCGACGTCCGGGCACTGCCCGCGTACAACGGCTGGCAACTGAAGGGTGAGTCCCGTGGTGGCCACATCCCCGGAGCCGTCTCCTTTCCCGCCGCCTGGCTGGAGAGCGTCGACGACGCCGAGGTCGAGCGACTGCTCGACGAGAAGAACATCGTCCCCGGGCGCGAGGTCGTTCTCTCCGGATACGAGGCCGACGACCTCGTGGTGTTCCGCAGCAAGCTGGCCGACCTCGGCCACACCGGCGTTCGAGCACACGAGCACGGATGGCTCGAGTGGGCGGCCGACACGTCGCTTCCCGCCGAGCGTCTACCGAACTACGACCGGCTCGTCCATCCCGATTGGCTCTCGCAGCTCCTCGCGGGTCGTCGGCCGGAAGCCGCGCCGGCAGGGCGATTCTTGCTCTTCCACGCCAATTTCGGGGTTCCCGAGGAGTACGAGGAGAACCACCTTCCCGGGGCTCTCTATCTGGACACGAACCAGGTCGAGAACCCGGTGGGCTGGAACCGCCGCTCGCCGACCGAGCTCGACGCCGCGCTGCGCGGGCTCGGGATCACGCATGACACGACGGTCGTCCTCTACGGACGGGACACCGAGGGAAATGCGGACGAGAAGTGGCCCGGCCGGCGCGCAGGACAGATCTCGGCCTGTCGTGCCGCTTTGATCCTGCACTACTGCGGCGTCCGCGACGTGCGCGTGCTCGACGGTGGCTACGACGCCTGGGTCCGATCCGGAAACCCGCTGGAGACGACGCGTCGCGAGCCGGTTGCGGTCTCGTCGTTCGGCGTTCCGATCCCACAGCACCCGGAGGTGATCGTCGACATCGAGGAGGCCAAGCAGATCCTCTCCGACCCCGACGATGCCGCCCTCGTCAGCGTACGGAGCTGGAACGAGCACATCGGGAAGGTCAGTGGCTACAACTACATCCGCCCGGCGGGCCGCATCGCAGGCGACGTCTGGGGAAACTGCGGCTCGGACGCGTACCACATGCAGCACTACCGAAACGTGGACAACACCATGCGCGCGTACCCGGAGATCGCAGCGAACTGGGAGGAGGCGGGAATCACCCCCGACAAGTGGGTCGCCTTCTACTGCGGGACTGGCTGGCGGGCGAGCGAGACCTGGTTCTACGCCTACCTCATGGGCTGGCAGCGGATCGCCGTCTACGACGGTGGCTGGCACGAGTGGAGCCAGGACCGGGTGAACCCGATCGAGGTCGGAGAGCCTCGGAACGAACGAGTGGCTTAGAGTAGAGTCGCCGTTCGGCCTCGCGTCCGGCTACGAGTTCATCAGTCCGTTCTCCGCACTCCGAGGATGAGCTGACTGTCGCCGAACTCGTGCCAGAGGTAACCATGCTCGATTGCCTCCCGGTAGCTGCGAGCGAGCAGCTCCTCGCCGGCGGCTGCACGCAGCAGCTGGAGGTGCGACGAGTCCGACTCGTGCAAGCCGGTGAGCAGGCCGTCGACCGACCACAGGCCTCGCGCGGGCGTCACGACGAGATTCGTCCAGCCTGCGCCGGCGACCAGCGAGCCGTCCGGCTGGGCGACGGTCTCCAGAGCGCGAACGACCGTCGTGCCGGTGGCGATCACGCGTCCGCCCCAGGCGTGGACCGCGCTCACCAGCCTCGCAGTGTGCTCGGGCACGCGATAGCGCTCGGGGTAGGGGTGCTCGTGACTCTCCGGCGAGGAGACGCCCGTGTGCAGCGTCACGGGGGCGACGAGTACGCCCTCGGCGACGAGCCGGGTGATCAACGCGGCGGTGAACGGCCGGCCGGCGCTCGCCATCTCGGCGCTGCCGGGCTCGGTCGCGTACACGTTCTGGTACGCGGACAACGGCCAGCGGCGAGGCACGTAGCCGTAGCGAATCGGATGCCCGTGCGCGTTCAGATAGGCCTCGAGCGGCTCGAGGAGATCGAGACGCGCGACCCAGAGTCGCACGCCCGAGTACGGAGCGAGGATCTGCACGAAGCCACCGTCGGGCAGCGTCAGTCGGTCACCGACGTGGATCAGATCGAACGGTCGGCCCTCGAACCGGAGCTCCACGATCCAGAAGCGATCGTGATCTCCATCGCTCGCCGGAGTCGAGAGATGCAGCTCGAGCGGTACGCCATCCGCTGTTGCCGCCGGAAGCGCCGCAGGCACGGTCGCCGATGTATTGACGACGAGCAGGTCGCCGGGCGCGAGATGCCGAGGCAGGTGGGAGAACCGTCGGTGCACGACCGAGTTGTCCGCTCGGTCGGTGACGAGCAGTCGGACGCCGTCCCGCGCCAGTCCGCGCGCCTCGGGCGGCTCGCTCGCTTCGAGGCGAACCGCAGGCTCAATTGCGAGCGTGCTCACCTGGTCGAGACCTCGACGAGGTCGTGAGCGCGGTAGAAGCCGCTCGACAAGTCGCCCTCGATCAGCTCGAGCAGGCTCGGCACGCTCTCCTCCGGCAGTGGCCGGTCGGAGATGTCCTCGCCAGGGAAGGCGTCCTGCTGCATCTGCGTTCGCATGTCGCCCGGGTCGACGGTGTAGACGCGTAGCTCCGGATGCTCGGCAGCGAGGACCGCAGTCACCTGCGCGAGCGCCGCCTTCGAGGAGCCGTAGCCACCCCAGCCTTCGTAGGCTTCGATCGCGGCGTCCGAGCTCACGTTGACGATCCGGGCGCCGTCGCTCAGGTGAGGGAGTGTGAGCTGAACGAGGGCGAGCGGGGCGAGCACGTTGACGTCGTAGACGCGCCGCAGCTCGCCAAGCGGATACGCGGCGAGCGCGGGCAACGGGCTCGGCCCGAGCGCGCTCGCGTTGTTGACGACGAGATCGATCGGCCCGCCTACGGCTGCGACCAGCTGTTCGAGGTGCTCTGGATCCGTGACATCCCCCGCGAGCGCGACGACTCCATCGAGCCCTCGGACGGCGTGCTCGAGCGCGCCGCGGTCGCGAGCGTCGACCGCGAGTTGCCAGCCTCGTTCGGCCAGAGCGCGGGTCAGGGCGAGCCCGAGTCCGCGTGACGCGCCGGTGACGATCCCTTTCATCAGGCCGCAGTCGGTGCGCCGTCGCGTGCGACCACGCGGTCGTAGTTGATCCGCAGCAGCTCGATCACGTCCCGCACATCGTCGTCCGACTCGATCCCGCGAGCGCCGAAGCCCGGCTTCCCGGGGAAGACCGGGTGGTAGTCGATCCTCCCGGCCGCATGGAGCTCGTGCCAGACGGCCTTTGGGAACCCGATGTGGAGCGCATGGTCGCCGTGGAGATGTCCGATCTCCTTCCGGTCGACCGTGAACGCAAACTCACCCCGAGAACCGATTCCGGCGTCCACTCCCGGCCACGAGGTCACTTCCTCGGTGATCTGACTACTCGGCGTACGTGTTTCTCGCATGTCATCTCCTCTATGTCGAAGCAATTGACTGTGACCAATGTACAAGTTCAAGTTAACTTGAAGTCAAGTCGCGTATGTGCTTCTCTAGGGGAGTGTCGGATTTGCTCACCATCGGTGAGGTGTCACGTCGTAGCGGCGTAGCCGCATCGGCGCTGCGCTTCTACGAGCAACGGGAGCTCATCGATTCCGAGCGGCCGGGCTCGGGCCACCGTCGCTATCCACGAACCGTTCTGCGCCGAATCGCCTTCATCGTCTTCGCCCAACGCGTCGGGCTCACCCTCGAGGAGATCGGCGTCGAGCTCGCAAAGCTTCCGCGCGACCGAGCCCCGGGACGCCGCGACTGGTCACGCCTCTCGAGCGGCTGGGAAGCCCGCATCGACCGCCAGATCGCAGAGCTCGGCAGACTCAAGGCCGGGCTGACCGAGTGCATCGGCTGCGGGTGCCTCTCGCTCGACCGCTGCAAGCTCGCCAATCCCGGCGACCGCGTCGCCGGCCTCGGCCCCGGGCCGCGCTTCTGGCTGGGCGACACCCGGCGCACCGACGGCTAGCGTCACGTGCGCGCCGATGGATGCAGCAGTGGCACGGCCGACTGCCAGCCGCTCCGCAAGAACGGAACGAGCGACGGCGGCGTGATCAGTAGCGCTTCGTCACCGTGCGGTCTCCGCCTCCTCTCCGCGTAGCCCGCCGGCGTCCAGCGAATCAGCGCGGAACCGAGAACGAGCCACGGCACATCCTGCGCCAGCACGAATGCGCCATCGGGAAGGTCGTCGATCAGCACTCGGTGGCGGAGTTGCTCCTTCGTTTCCAGGTCGACGCGCTCGGTGTGGAGCTGGATATCGATCGCATCTGCGCCGACCTGACCGGGATGGAGGTCGCGCCAGATCTCGCCGAAGCGCACGTAGTCCTCGCGGCGACAGAGCGCGCACGGCCGATGGCCCGCAGCCAACGCCGTCGCCTCGTCGAGGAAGAACAGCTCCGTGAACCCGGGCTGGAGGAGCGGGCTTCGACGCCAACCGCGGAACTCGAGCCGGCAGGCGATCCAGCGCTTCCCGTTGTAACGCCGGCGAATGCGTCCACTCTCGTCGTGGAGGCAGCCTCGATTGCCATAGACCAGGCCGCGGCTCGAATCCGCGATCA
>JACCUU010000007.1 GCA_013811645.1 Actinomycetota bacterium
AGGGGCCGCGTCGCCTGGAAGTCGACGAAGAGCTCGGGATCGATCTCGGCGAACTTCTCCGCTTCCCAGGATCGGGCGAGGTAGCCGGCGGCGAGCGTCGCGGCCTGTCCGCCGTCGTTCCAGCCCCGAAACGCGCCGATCAGAACCGGACGCTCGAGCGTCGGGCGTTCGTAAATCCGCAGCTCGTCTGCCACGCAGAGGAGCTTACTGTCGGGTCAGCGCGACAGGTGGTCGCCACAAGGCGTATGCAACCGCGACGCTGAGCGCCCAGATCGCAGCCGCCAGGAAGACGTGCACGAGGACGAGACCCCAGGGAAGCGCCGTTCGGTACTGCACCTCTCCGACGACCGCCTGCGCCACGAGAACCCCCAGAAGGGCACCCCAGAGCCACAGCAAGCCGGGATACCGGTCGCGCATGCGTACGAGAAACCATCCGATGAAAAGGACGCCGATCCCGAATGCGGCAGCGACCCGCACATGCACATACACCGTGTCGACGATCTCGAGCCCGAGGCGTTTCACATCCTCGTCGGCGCCCGGATGCGGGCCGGAGGCCGTCGCGACGGCTCCGGTCACGACGAGCGCCGCGCAGGCCGGAATTCCGATCCAGGTGACGAAGCGGCGCAGCCAGCCCGGTCCCGCCGGGGCTGCAAGACCTGCGAAGTGGCTCCAGGCCTCGATCACGACTGCAACCGTGAGTGCGAGAACGGCAAGCGCGAGCAGGAAATGCGCCATCACCGCAAGCGGATGCAGATCGAGCGCGATCGTGATCGCGCCGAGCGGAATCTGCGCGACGGTGAGGAGAAACGCCGAAAGCGCGGCGAGGCGTACCCCGCGTGGCAGACCGACGACCCTGCGTGAACCAAGCCAGGTGACCAGCGTCAGCGCGAGGCCCATGAGAGCCACCATGCGGTTCCCGAACTCGACGAAGGCGTGGAATCCCTGCTCGGGATAAGGCTTGTCCCCGCACTGCGGCCAGTTGTCGCAGCCGAGACCCGAGCCGGTCAGCCGCACGAACGCCCCCGAAGTGATCACAAGAAAGAGCGCGACGGATGAAGCCAGCGAGAGCCGCAGGAACCCGCCCGGGGAGAGGGTGCGGACGCGGGCGGCCGCGGTGACCATCAGCGGAAAACGACTCCAGCGCCGGCTTCGACGGTTCCGATGTGCTTGGCGATCAGGCCGCGAGAGACGAACGTCGCCTCGAGCACCGCCCCTCGCTCGGCAGGCAGAGAGATCAGCAGGCCTCCAGCCGTCTGCGGATCGTACGCCAACGCCTCGGAGGCCTCATCCGCGTCGCTTTCGACGTGAGGACCTGCGTAGTCGCGATTGCGGCGGTCGCCGCCCGTGCGCACTCCCTGCTCGGCCAGCTCCAAGGCCGCGGGAAGCAGCGGTAGCGACTCCCCGTCGATCACCGCACGAACTCCGCTCCGCGACGCGAGCTCGTGGACATGGCCCAGAAGCCCGAAGCCGGTGACGTCGGTGACCGCGTTCGGGGTGAACGGGCGAAGCGCGTCGGCGGCAGCTCGGTTCAGCTCGAACATCGACTCGATCGCCGCATCCAGCGAACCCGGAGGGGCAATCCCGTCGCGCTCGGCCTGGAGAACGATGCCGGTGCCGAGCGCCTTGGTGAGGAAGAGCGCATCGCCTGGCTTCGCCCCCGCTTTCGGCCAGATCGCACCCGGGTGCACCGTGCCGACGACCGCGAGGCCGTACTTCGGCTCATCGTCTCTGATCGTGTGCCCGCCCGCGAGAATCGCGCCCGCAGCTCGCACGCGCTCGTCCGCTCCGGCGAGGACGTCTCCCAGCACCTCGACCGGAAGCTCCTCGGGAAATGCGGCGATCGAGAGCGCCAACAGCGGCACGCCACCCATCGCGAAGACGTCGTTGAGCGCGTTCGTGGCGGCGATTGCCCCGAAAGCCCGCGGGTCATCGACGAGCGGGGGGAAGAAGTCGACCGTGAACACGATCGCGCGCTCGTCGTCCAATCGGTAGACGGCCGCGTCGTCAGCGGGATCGAGACCTACGAGCAGGTCCTCCGCTTCCACGGGGACGAGGCCGGCGAGGAGAGTCTCGAGCCGAGCTGCCGAGTACTTGGCAGCACAGCCGCCCGCGCGAGCCAGAGAAGTAAGCGCAACCGTCTCCATTCCGAAAGTCTAGGTGTGAGGAGGAGGGCAGTTCGAAGCGGCGAAATCGACGCGCGGAGAGAAAGACCCCTTTCTCCTCTCCCCCAGCAAGCGGCCGCCGCCCCCTCGGCGGCCGCTTGTTTCTCCTGGGATACTCGCTCCGGATGAAATCGGCACTCGTCACCGGGGGCTCCGCGGGCATCGGCCTCGCGCTCGCCCGGATGCTCCGCGAGGAGGGGTACGAGCTCACGCTCGCAGCACGCCGACCCGAGCCGCTCGAGGAAGCCGCGAAAGAGCTCGGCGCGCTCGCCGTAGCCGCCAACCTCTCGGACGCAGACGAATGCGTGCGTGTCGTCGCCGAGCACACGGAGCGCTACGGCGGAATGGACGTGCTCGTCAACTCCGCCGGCATCGGCATCGGCGGCTCGTTCGCGGAGCAGCAGACAAAGGCGATCGCGCTCCAGCTCGACGTGAACCTCCGCGCATCGCTGGTCGTAACGCGCGAGGCGCTCCCGCTCCTCCGTGCATCGAAGGGCCAGATCATGATGCTGGCCTCGATCGCCGGAACGATTCCGACGCCAGGCCTCGCCGTCTACGGGGCGACGAAGGCGGCGATCATCTCCATCACGAACTCCCTGAACCGCGAGGAAGCCGAATCAGGCGTCCGCGCGACCGCGATCTGCCCGGCTTTCGTGGCGACCCGGATGACGGACTGGACCGGATTGCCGGCGGAGGAGATGATCCAGGTCGAAGATGTCGCCGAGCTCGTACGCACCGTGCTCAAGCTGAGCCCGCGCGCCCGTGTCCCACAGCTCCTGATCGAGCGGGTCGGGGACACGTTCTAGAGCCGGCTCTAGCCGGACGCTGGCTCCACCAAACCGTTGACCGTCTCCTCCAGCTCGCGCACCGACACCGCGCCCTCGAAGCGTTCGACTATCTTCCCGTTCCGCCCGACGACGAACGTCCACGGCTCGGTCTCGAGGCCCCACTCCTGAATCCACTGGTTGAACCCCTGGGCCGGGTCGTTGCCCGCGTAGACCTCGACATGGATGAAGCGCACGCCCTTGCCCTCAAACCGTCGCGCGGTTTCCTCGACGACATCGACGACTGGCCCGCAGGTGCGGCTCGAGCAGAACTTCGGCGTCGAGAAGGTCACCACGAACGGCACCTTCGCCCGTAGCGAGCTCGCGACCGAGTAGCGGAGGAGTGACACGTCCGGCGGCGTTCTCGTCGTCAGCTTCGAGAGGTCTCCTCCGGTGGACGCGACCGTGGGTGTCTCGGACGGCGGGGCGGGATCACCCGGACCAGGCTCGGGATCGTCCGCCGACACGACGACGTTGCCGAGGGCCTGCACCAACTCTTTCCCACCCTCGGGCTCGGCCAGGAGCCAGTACGTGCCGGGCTCGGGTAGTCGAAGGTGTGCCACGTAGATATGTGTCGCGTCCGCCTCGGCTCCGCCCGGCACGCCGATGCGCTCGAGCTGCGCTGTCGACTCGAGGAACGGCGGTGCCTCGAGAGCGCGCGCGACCCATACGCGAGCCGTCGGGAGGAGGGAAACCTGCCCTTCGGCATCGACGACGAGGAACGACACACGTACGTCGCCCGGCTCGTGGTTTTCCGTCCCCGGGATGACGGCGACGTCCTCACCCGGCGCGCGCCAGAGCTGTTCGAGCGTGTCACCGCCCCCCGGAGCGGCGGAAGTCTCGGCGTCGCCGCCGGATCCACCGCACCCGGTCACGAGCAGGCACGCCGCTGCGAGCAGGGCCAGCGCAGGGCGCATACCCGAGCCAGTGTAATGACGCTCGCCAGCGCCGACGAATGCGTCGGCCCAGCCGCAGTTCTCGAATGCCCTAGTGGCCGTCGGGCCAGGACATGGGGGCAAAGTTGCCCATCCACGCCGCGAGCAGAGCCAGGTTGACGAGAAGAAGGATCAGCTTCGGCTGCATGGCGACCTCCTCTCTGACTAGAAGCGGATTTCCTGGAGCGCCTCAGCGGCGTTCCGGTACAGGCGTGCGGATTCGCGGTCGTCACCACGACGAGCCGCCAGATCCCCGAGTGCAACCCACGCCTCCGTCCGGTGGCTGATCGACGCCAGCTGCTCAGCAGCCGCGTCAGCCGCCCGGAAGCAGTCTCCCGCCTCATCGAGCCGTCCCCGCTCCATCAACGCTCGTCCCAGAACGAGCTGCGACGGACAGACTTCGTGGAGGTAGTCCTCCCGACCTTCCAGAAGGACGAGCGCCTTGCGTGCCAGCTCGTCCGCCTGGTCGTATTCGCCCCGATTCAAGTGAACCCGGGCGAGACCCTGGAGCGCCTGTGCAGCGTCCGGGGGTGAATCGCTCTCGAGTGCCCTCGAGAAGGACGCCTTCAGGTGCTCGACCGCCTGATCCTCGTCGCCGAGGAGAAGCGTCAGGCCACCGAGTGCGAGGAGGAGCCGGCCGACGTTACGCTCGTCGTTGAGCTCCTGGTACAGATCCTTGGCGCGCTGGGCGTACCCGCGCGACTGGACCCAGTGGCCCTGACGCTGCGCGATCAAGGACGCCTGGAAGTACGTGTTCGCGATCGCGCGCCGGTCGCCCAGATCCTTCGCGAGCTCGAGCGCGCGCTCGACGTCCTCGTGCGCGGCGACATAGTCACGCTGGAGCCGGTGGCAGCGAGAGCGCCAGCCGAGGATGTCGGCGCGCAGCAGGTCACACGGCAGGCCGGAGCGCTCGGCGAGGGCAAGCGCGTCGTCGAACAACGCGACGGCCGTGCCGACGCTCGAGAGCTTGTAGCGGCAGACCCCGATTCGGAACAGCACGTCAGCGCGGTCGACATCCGAGAACTGCGTGCTCTCCGCGACCCCACGCGCCTGCCGGAGCAGCTCGAGCGCGGGATTGATCTCGCCGCTCTGCTGAAGCGCCCACGCCTCACCGGACAGGATCCGCAGCTCGAGGCTCGGCGCCCACGTGCCGTCAAGGGCGGGTCGCGCCTCCCGGAACGCGTCGATGGCATCCGAGTACTGGTGCGCTTCGGAAAGAGCCTCCGCTCGCGCGAGCAACGTCTCGATCTTCGTGCGCTCCTCGGAGGAGACGCCCGAGACGAGAAATCCCTGGTCGACGCCCAAGCGCTCGGCGAGGAGCACGATGGTGCTCTCGGTCGGGCGCGTCTTGCCACGCTCGATCTGACTGATGTACTCCTTCGAGAAACGCCCGTCGGCGAGCTCGACCTGGGTCAGCCCCGCGGCGACGCGCAGGGCGCGCACGCGCTCGCCGAGGCGTGTGCCTCCGGATGCCCAGCCGGGCGTTGACGTGGTGGCGATCTCGCTCATGCCCATCGGAGTGAACCCAGCCAGTGGAAGAGCACACACCCCCGGCAGGGGGATGTGGGACTCCCGCGTCGGGTCAAGTAAAGGTAGCCGAAATCACTTGACCTGGCTACTTGACTTTTTTGGACACGGCTTCTATAGTCAGGCGCACACCGCACCGATCGGACGCCAGATCGGCTGCGTAGGCGCCACCGCCGGATCCGCAGACGGGCGCAGGTAGAGCGTGGCTGGGCCGCAGAGCCACGATTCTCCGGCTCGTCGCCCCGGGAAGGGGTCGCCTCGAACGGGAAACGCCCCCGGAGCCGCAGCCGGGGGCGTTTTCATTCGCCCGAGGAACCCGTGGTTCCCCCGCGTGCCCCCTCCTTCCGCCTTGGGTATCGAGCTGCGTTGCGCCAGCCTGCGGGCGAATGAATCGCCCTCCGGCTTTTCGAACGACGCGACGACTCCGCTCGATTCGACCCCCCGGAACTAACGGGAGAGGCCGTAGTGGCGAGGCTTCCCTCGCCCTCGTGCGGCAGCGATCAGTCGGGGCCTGTGAGCCAGCGGAGGCGTTCGGACTTGATCGCCTCGAAGTCTTCAGTTTTCAGGAGACCGCCCAGGCGGTCTGCAACCGAGACGAGAAGGGCGCCGGCAACGAAGATCCACGCTTCCGTGTCCGCGTCGCGATCTGGATGGATGCCCCCCTGCTCCTGGACGCGCCGGAGCACGTCCGCGAAGAAGTCGTGCACCTCGCGCATGTGTCCCCGCACGTGCTGGCGGATTTCAGGATCCTCACCAGCCTCGGTGATCGCCTGCATCCAAAGGCTGGGCAGCAGAACCTTCATCTCGCGCATCGTCGCCGGGCCGATCGCCTGCCAACCGAGCTCGGGCCCGAGCTCCTCGATCTTGTTCTGGATACGCAGCCGAATCCGCTCCCACGCGGTGTCCAGACACGCGAAGTACAGCTCCCGCTTGGAGACGAAGTGCCGGTAGAGGATCGGCTCCGAGACGCACGCTTCGCGCGCAATCTGCGCGGTCGTCGCGCCGGCATAGCTTCCCTCCGAGAAGACGCGTAGGGCGGCGTCGACGAGCGCGCGACGCCGCTCCGCGGCGGGAAGCCGTGGACTCGGAGCCGTCGTCACGCTGCCTGCTCCGCAGCGCCCTGCCCCGCGCGGCGGGCGGCTTCGTGCGGACGCACGAGCGAAAACGCCACGATCGCACCTGCGGCGGCGATCCCGGAAGCGACGAGGAGCGCCGTCTGGAGGCCGTCGACGAACGCCTCGGGAGTCCTCACGCCGTTACCTGCCTCGAAGGCGATGATCGCGCCGATCAGAGCGATGCCGAGCGAGCCGCCGATCTGCCGTGACGCGTTCAGGACGGCGGCGCCTACTCCGGCCTTGTCGACGGAGACGCTGCGGGTCGCTGCCGCGGCGCTGGGCGTCATCGTGAGCGCCATTCCCACGCCGCCGACGACGAACGCGGGCAGCAAGTCCCAGAACGATGCGTCCACTCCCAGCCGCGAGAAGTAGAGGAGCTGCACCGAGATCAGCACCATGCCGGCGGTCATCAGCCCACGCGAGCCGAACCGGTCGCTCGTCCTCCCTGCGAGGGGTGCGATGAGGATGATCAAGATCGTCATCGGCAGGAACGCGGCGCCCGTCTGCACGGCCGAATAGCCGAGGACGTTCTGCATGTACAGGGAGAGGAAGAAGAAGACGCCGAACATGGCGAGCGCAACCAGCAGCATGACCAGGTTCGCTCCGGTGTACGTCCGGCTGCGGAACAGGTCGAGAGGGAGCATCGGCGCCCGCTGGTAGCGCTCGAGGAGGATGAACGCGAGGATCGACGCCCCCGCAACGGTAAACGCACCGAGGATCCGCGGCGACGTCCAGCCATAAGTATTCGCCTCGATGAGCCCGTACGTCAATGCGAACAGTCCGACGGCAGACGTGGCGAGGCCCGGAAGGTCGAGACGCACATGCGTCTCGTCGCGGGACTCGTCGATGAAGAGGAAGCTCGCAGCGATCGCGACGATCCCCACCGGGATGTTGACGAAGAAGATCCAGCTCCAGTCGAGGTGCTCGGTGATGAGACCCCCGACGAGCGGTCCGATGGCGAGGGCCAGCGCGGAGACGCCTGCCCAGATCCCGATCGCCGTTCCACGCTGCTGAGGCGGGAAGGTGGCAGCGATGATGGAGAGCGTCGCCGGGTTCATCAGCGCCGCGCCGGCTCCCTGGAGTACGCGCGCGGCGATCAGCTCGTCCCCCGAGTCCGCGAGACCGCACCAGAGTGACGCACTCGTGAACACCCCGATGCCGATGACGAAGACAAGCCGGCGGCCGTACGCGTCTGCAACCTTGCCGCCGATGAGCATCAGTGCCGCGAACGTCAGCGCATATCCGGTCACGATCCACTGCAGCGACGACAGGTCGGTTCCGAGGTCGCGCTGGATCGACGGCAGGGCAACGTTCACGACCGTGTTGTCGAGCATGATCATGAACAGGCCGAACGAGACGGCTGCCAGCGTGAACCACTTGCGCGTTTCCTCTGCGAAGATTCGAGCTCTCATTCCACTCCCGCGTAGTTAGTGAACACTAAGCTAGTATATACTAACGTCCCCGAGCTCGGTCGTTACGCGTGGACCCCATCTACGGAGCAGCTCGAGCAAGCGAATGTCGTTCGGCTCGCAAGCCTCCTCGGCTGCGAGGACTATCGCGCCCTGCACCGCGTGTCCGTCGAGGAGCCGGATCGCTTCTGGCGGGCCGTGCGCGACGACCTCCGGATCCCGCTCGCACGCGCCTGGGACTCGGTTCTCGACGACTCGCGAGGGATCGCGTGGACGACCTGGTTCGAAGGGGCGCGACTGAATCTCGCCGACGTGTGCGTGCACCGCTGGGCCGTGGAGCGGCCGGATGCGCTCGCCGCGGTCTTCCAGGGCGAGGACGGCGTACGGGACGAGTGGACGTTCGCGGCCCTGTCCCACCAGGTCGTACAGCTGGCCGAGGCCCTGGCGGCACTGGGTGTCACCGCCGGCGACCGCGTCGCGATCTACATGCCGATGTGCCCGGAGGTTGCCGTGGCCGCACACGCCTGTGCGCACATCGGCGCCGTACAGGTGCCGATCTTCTCCGGGTTCGCCGCGCCGGCGATCGTGCAACGGCTGCGCGACGCGGAGGCGAAGGTCGTGATCACCGCCGACTACTCGCTCCGCCGCGGCGCTCGAATTCCGATGCGACATACCATCGACGAGGCGGTCCATGAATCGCCTTCGGTCGAGCACGTCGTCGAGTGGTCACGCGCGGATCGAGCCTGGGACGTCGAGCTCGGGCCGGGCGAGCTGCCGGCGCTCGAGCTGCCGAGCGAGGCGCCATACCTGCTCGCGTATACCTCCGGCACGACCGGGAAGCCAAAGGGCGCGCTGCACGTCCAGGGTGGGTTCCTGCTCTCGATCGCGCGCGAAGCCGCGTACCAGTCCGACCTGAAGACGGGCGACCGCATGCTCTTCGCAACGGACATGGGCTGGATCATGGGGCCCTGGACGGTGGTCGGCGCGGGTGCGGTCGGAGCGGCCGTCGTCTTCATGGAAGGCGCCCCGGATTGGCCCGCCGATCGCCTCTGGCGCCTCGTCGAATCGGAGCGTGTGACGATGCTCGGCGTCTCGCCCACGCTCGTCCGGGCGCTGATTCCGAAGGGAGAACCGGCCGCCGACCTGTCGTCGCTGCGAGCGGTGACGACGACCGGAGAGCCGTGGAACCGAGGACCGTACGACTGGCTGAACGAGCACGTCTGCGGGAGTGGACGGATTCCGATCGTGAACATCTCGGGAGGCACCGAGGTCGGAGCGTGCTTCCTCGGAGTGACGATCATGGCGCCGACGAAGCCCTGCTCGCTGGGATTCCCTGCGCTGGGGCAGGACATGGAGGTCTACGACGACTTCGGGAAGCCGGTCCGAGCCGAGGTCGGCGAGCTCGTCTGCAAGCGACCCTGGCCAGGCATGACGCGCGGCCTGTGGCGTGATCCCGAGCGGTTCCTCGAGACGTACTGGACGCGATTTCCGGGCGTCTGGACCCATGGCGACTGGGCATCGGTCGACGAGGATGGCTACTGGTTCCTGCACGGCCGCTCCGACGACACGCTGAACATCGCCGGCAAGCGGATCGGCCCCGCCGAGCTCGAGTCGGCGGCGGTCAACCATCCCGCGGTCACCGAGGCCGCGGCGATAGCGGTCCCGCACGAGGTGAAGGGAGAGGTACCCTGGCTCTTCTGTGTGCTCCGACCGGGACAGGAGGCGTTGCCAGAGGATGTGGCCCGCGCCGTGACCGACGAGCTCGGGAAGTCCTTCAAGCCTGAGCGGGTCTTCTTCGTCTCCGCACTGCCGAAGACGCGTAGCGCGAAGATCGTGCGACGAGCCGTACGCGCCACTGCTCTCGGCGAGGATCCAGGAGATCTCTCGACGCTCGAAAATCCCGAGTCGCTGGAGGAGATCGCGCGTGTCGTCTGACCGTCTCGACGGGGTCGCCCTGGTGACTGGAGGCGGCCGCGGGATCGGCGCCTCGATCGCGCGCGAGCTCACCGAGGCGGGGATGCGCGTCGCGGTGACGGCGCGGACGCGCAAGCAGGCGGAGGCGGTCGCCGGGGAGATCGGCGGGCTCGCACTCGTCGGGGATGTCTCGAAGAGAGAGCACGTCGAGGAGTGGGTCGAGCGAACGGAGAAGGACCTAGGCCCGATCGACCTCCTCGCTGCCAACGCGGGCATTGGCAGCCCGGAAGGGGCGACATGGGAGGTCTCGGCCGAGGATTGGTGGCAAGTGCTCGAGGTCAACGTTCTCGGCGTCCATCTCTCGTGCCGCGCGGTGATCCCCGGCATGCTCGAGCGCGGAAGGGGGCGCATCGTGATCACCGGGAGCGGTTCCGCGTATCTGCCTGGAGGTGCGGGGCAGACCGCGTATCCGACGAGCAAGGCGGCGGCCTGTCGCTATGGGGAGATACTCGCCAACGAGCTCCGCGATCGCATTCCGGTGTTCGTGATCAGCCCCGGCCTCGTCCGCACCGATATGACCGAGCGCTTCGGCGACGACATGCCCTGGACGCCGCCGGAACTTGCGCCCCAGCTCGTGCGCGTGCTCGGATCGGGCCGCGCAGATACGCTGGCCGGCCGCTACCTGCACGCCGAACACGACGACATCGAGAACCTGATCCGTCGCGCGGACGAGGTCGTCGAGAAGGATCTGAACGCGATTCGGCTCCAGCGCTGAACCCCTCGAGCGCTTAACTCCTCCCGAACGCACCGTTCCCTACTCTGCGACGGTGCCGTTCTTCATCTGCCCCAACTGCAAGCAGCGGTCGGTCGACAGCGACGGCTACGACGGCTTCTCCATGCAGACCGTGCAGTGCCAAAGCTGCGGCTTCGGTTTCCTCTACGAGCTGCTCGAGGACTACTACCCCGCCCCGGAGACGGGATTCGTGGTCTGCGACCGCGAGGCACGCGTGCTGGCCGTCGGCCGCGGCGTCTTCGAGCTGACCGGCTTCCGCGACGCGGACCTCATGGGCCGCGAAGTGGCCGAGGCGCTCGCAATCTCCGATCCGTCCCCGATCGACGTCGTTCAAGAGTGGGGGGTTCGAAAGATGGGGCAGCAGCTCGCGATCCGAACCCGTGCAGGGCTTCCGAAGGCCGTGACAGCTGACTTCTTCCCCGCCTACGACGACGACGGCGGGCTGATGGTGGCGCTGACGCCTAGGTAGGTCTTGGGCCGGGCATGCCCGGCCCTCGTGTCTCACGGGGCGCGCGGCGTGATCCAGGTCTGGCGCGCGAGGGCTAGAAGCTCGCCGTCGTCCGCGAAGAGCGCCGTGCCCGCGAAGAGCTTCCGGCCGTCCTCGCCGAGAGGCCAGGCGACGACGACGCACTGTTCAGCAAGGTCGGGCATGCGGTGAACCTGCGCGGTCATGCGGCCGAGGACCACGTTGCCTCGTCCCGCCGCACCGACTGCGTAGGCGCCCGGGCAGTCGATGGCCGCCCACACCACCTCCTGTCCGGTTTCGCTCGCCACCCACGGAGCCGCATAGACCGGCTCGCGACCCGCCACGGGCCCGGCATAGATCCCGAGCCCGTCGTCCTCCGGACGAGCACCGCACACGAAGCACTCGCCGAAGACGGGATCGCCGATGCGCACGTGTCGCGCCGCAGCCTCCTCGGCAACAGCACGAGTAACAGGCGCGGGCGGATCGACGTCCAGCTCGGCAGCACGAGCTTCGGCGACCACGGCGTCCCCCTCGAGCAGACTCGCCGAGCCGATGCCCTGACGTACGTCGAGCGGGCGCTCCAGGGGAGGAGGAAGGCGAAGCGTGACCTCGACCGCGTCCGCAGCGACAAATGCCGCCAGGCGTCCCGCCGCATACCCGCCGTTGACCGAAGTGAGCGGTCCGCGGAAGCGACGTGGAAAGGTGACGTTCATCGTCGGGACTGTAGTGACTAGAGTAGGTTTGTGACTGTGAGGCGAAAACCTTGAGACTCGCTCTGGCCCAGATCAACGCGGTCGTCGGCGATCTCGCCGGGAATCGCGAGAAGATTCTCGGCTGCCTCTCGGATGCGCGCGACGCGGGCGCCGATCTCGTCGTCTATCCGGAGCTGGCTGTCACGGGCTATCCGCCCGAGGATCTTCTCCTGCGCCCCGGCTTCGTCCGCGCCGCCCAGCAGTCGCTGGAGGAGGTAGCCCGGGCGACGACCGGGATCGTGGCGCTCGTCGGGACGCCCTGGTTCGATCGCGACCTCGCAAACGCCTGCGCGGTCTGCGCGGACGGGCGCGTGCAGGCGATCTATCGCAAGCACTTCCTTCCGAACTACGGCGTCTTCGACGAGCACCGCTACTTCGCCGAGGGGCGCGATCTCCTCCTCGTCCGCCTTGGTGACGTCTACCTCGGGCCTACCGTCTGCGAGGACCTGTGGCAGCCCGGACCTCCGGCGACGGATCTCGCCCTCGCCGGCGCACAGCTCGTCGTCAACCTCTCGGCCTCGCCCTTCCACGTGGGCAAAGCCGAGGAGCGCGAGGAGATGCTCGTCACCCGCGCCCGGGACACCAGCTCGTACCTCGCATTCTGCAACCTCGTCGGCGGACAGGACGAGCTCGTCTTCGACGGCCACTCGGTCGTGCTCGACGACGCCGGAGAGGTGATCGCCCGTGCACCCGGCTTCGAGGAGCACCTGCTCGTGGTCGATGTCGAGCCCGACCTCGCGATCGGGCGGCGGCTCCGCGACGTCCGCCGGCGTGAGCTCGACCGCTCGCGCGAGAGCGTCCCGCACGCGGAGATCGTCGAGCTCGATATGCCCGCGCCTGCAAGGGACGTTGTGACGCGAACTGTCGCACCGTTCGAGCCAGAGCTCGAGCAGATGCGCCTCGCACTCGTCCTCGGGCTCCGCGACTATGTCGAGAAGAGCGGCTTCGAGCAGGTCGTGATCGGGGTCTCGGGCGGAATCGACTCCGCCGTGACCGCGGCGCTCTGCGTCGACGCGTTCGGCCGGGAGCGCGTCCACTGCGTGTCGATGCCGTCGCAGTTCTCCTCGGAGGGCACGCGCGCGGACGCGCGGCACCTGGCGGAAAGCCTCGGCTGCGACTTCCACGAGATTCCGATCGAGGACGTTGTCGACTCGTTCCGCGACGTGCTCCGTGAGCCGACCGAAGGGCTCGAAGGGCTCGCTGCGGAGAACCTGCAGGCGCGGGTTCGGGGAGTGCTCCTGATGGCCTTCTCGAACACGTTCGGCTGGCTGGTCGTCTCGACTGGCAACAAGTCGGAGCTCGCGGTCGGCTATTCGACGCTGTACGGCGACATGGTCGGCGGCTTCGCACTCTTGAAGGACGTGTTCAAGACCGACGTGTTCCGGCTCGCGCGTCACCTGAACGAGCGCTCAGGAGGGGAGCTCATACCGATGACCACGATCGAGCGCGCTCCGAGTGCCGAGCTCAGGCCAGACCAGCGCGACGAGGACTCGATCCCGCCCTACGACATGCTCGACCCGGTCCTCGAGGCGTACGTTGAGCTCGACCGCTCCCACGAGGAGCTGCTCGAGGAGTTCGACGCGGGAATCGTCGAGCAGGTCGTCGCTCTCGTCGATCGCGCGGAGTACAAGCGACGACAGGCGCCTCCGGGCGTGAAGCTTCGTCCGAAAGCGTTCGGTCGCGACCGGCGGACGCCGATCACCAATCGGTGGAAGGGATAGCCCTGCGGGCACGGATCAGGAGGCTGATCCCGTCCCGTATCCGCCGCCCGCTGGGTAGGACTACGTACCGGGTCCTCGCCGGCACGAGCCGCGTGGTGCCCGAGGTCCGGAGCCGGATGCTGCACCTTCTCGGGGGGCTGCCGTTCCTCCGTATGCGCGACCTCGTCTACGACGATCGCTTCTTCGAGGAGATCGACGCAGAGAGCGACGCGCTGTACACAGAGCTCGTCGGCGCCGTCATGGAGATGTGGGCGCCGCGGTCCGTGGTGGACGTCGGGTGCGGAACCGGACTCATGCTGGCGAAGCTCGCCGAGCGTGGGGTCGCGGTCCGCGGCGTCGAAGGAAGCATCGCGGCAATTCGTCGCTCCCGGGTCGGCGACCGCATTGTGCGTGCGGATCTCGAGCGGGGGGTGCCGCGGCTGGGGCGCTTCGACCTCTGTCTTTGCATCGAGGTCGCCGAGCATCTGCGGCCACGCAGCGCGCGACGGCTCGTCGAAGGCCTCGCCCACCTGAGCGACGTGGTCGTGTTTACCGCCGCGCGCCCCGGTCAACCGGGCATTGCCCACTTGAACCCGCAGCCGAAGTCCTATTGGCGCTCGCTTTTCGAGGCGAAAGGCTTCGCGTCCAGTCCCCGAGACTCGGAGCTCATTTGGGCAATCCAGGACGTGCCGGAACCGGAGTACATCCACGCGAACCTGATGGTCTTCGAGCGGAGGGTTGATGCAGTTGACCAAGACCTTCGGCGCAAGTCCGCTGAGAACCCAAAGACGGGGTCAGTCTGAAGCCTGACCTCAGCAC
>JACCUU010000018.1 GCA_013811645.1 Actinomycetota bacterium
GGACACATGGTTTCCCCCGCGGCCGTGAGCCGGAGGCGAACGGTGCTCATGGTGACGCGTACGTCCGCTCGCGGGCCTCCATCTCGTCGCCGTGCTCGTACCCGAGCAGGTGCAGAAGCCCGTGGACGAGCGGCCAGCGCCACTCCTCACCTACGACCGCCGGACAGAGGACGACGTCGCCCAACGCTCGCGGAATCCCCGCGGGAAGCTCGTCGCGCCCGTCGAGCGGGAACGAGAGCACGTCAGTCGCCTCGTCGATCCCGAGATGCTCGCGCTTCAGCTTCTTCATCTCCTCGCGAGCGACGAACACGATTCCGAGCTCACCGTCATCGAAACCCTCCGCGGCGAGCACACGTCGCGCGACCTCTGCGGCTGCCCCCTCACCGACCTCGGCGCCGCTCCGGTTCTGAGTTTCGACCACGATCATGCGGCGGGTCTCATCGGCTGCGCGCCGTGCCCGTCTCCTCGGCGTGTCGCTTGTATGCCTCGACGATCCGCTGCACGAGCTTGTGGCGGACGACGTCCGCATTGCCGAACTCGACGAAGCCGATGCCGTCGATGCCCGCCAGGATGTCGCGAACCTGAATCAGCCCGGATGCCTGCTCGCGCGGGAGGTCGACTTGCGTGACGTCACCCGTCACGACCATCTTCGACCCGAACCCGAGGCGCGTGAGAAACATCTGCATCTGCTCGGGCGAAGTGTTCTGCGCCTCGTCGAGCACGATGAAGGAGTCGTTCAGCGTGCGTCCGCGCATGAACGCGAGCGGCGCGACCTCGATGGTTCCGCGCTCCATGTACCCGGCGAGACGCTCGGCCTCGATCATGTCGTAGAGCGCGTCGTAGAGCGGACGCAGGTACGGGTCGACCTTGGCGAGCATGTCGCCCGGCAGGAACCCGAGCCGCTCGCCGGCCTCCACCGCGGGTCGCGTGAGAATGATCCGACCGACGGTGCCCTCGGAGAGCGCGGCCACTGCGAGCGCCATCGCGAGGTACGTCTTTCCGGTTCCCGCCGGGCCGACCGCGAATGTCACCGTCCGGCTGCGGATCTCGTCGACGTAGCGCTTCTGGTTGACAGTCTTGGGCGAGATCTTCTTGCCGCGGTGCCGCCAGACGACGTCCTCGAAGACCTCGCGGACGTCCTCGGCCTGGTCGATTGCGGCCAGGACGGCGCCGACGGTGTCCGGCCCGATCTGGTGTCCGCCCTCGACGAGTTCGGTCAGCTCGTCCACGACCGCTCGCGCGGCGGCGACGTGCTCGTCGTCTCCGCCCAGGGTCAGCCGGTTCCCGCGGAGCGCGATCGTACAGCCGAGACGCTCCCGGAGCGCGTCGAGCACGGCGTCCTCGACCCCGGCTAGCTCGGCCGCGACCTCGTTCGATACATCGAGCACCTGTTGCAAGGGGCTCAGTGTAGGCACCCGTTGCGATGCCCCTCACGGGCGCTCAGCCGAGGAGGGCGATATCGTCCAGGGTCCTCGCGACAGCTTCGGGGTCGGAGACCTGCGCATCGTGCGCCGCCTCGACACGCCTGTAGTCCCAACCGCTCGCGCGAGCGACTTCGGCAAACGGGCCGATGAGCTCCGAGACCGCGTCCTCCCGGTCACGCACACAGTGAACGAAGCTGCGCGGCACGCTCGATCCTCCGTCGCCGGTGATGCGAAGGGGTTGCGCGAACGTGCGCAACGGCTGGGGGACAAGCCGCGGGTAGTACCAGCTCGACACCTCCGGTGGGAGGCCGAGCAACTCCTCCTCGATGACGGGGATCAGCCATCCGCCCCCGCGCTCGCGCGCTGGGGCGAGCATGAGATCCTCCGCGAGAGAGGCAGGGAAACAGTCGATCGCGGACTGACCGCTCGCGGGTACGAGAGCATCGAGGTAGACGACACGGCGCAGGCGATCCGGCACACGGTCGGCGACCCCCGTGACGACGACCCCGCTCGAGCTCTGACCGAGGAGGATGACGTCGTCGAGGTTCTCGAATGAGAGCACCGCGACGACGTCTGCGAGGTGCGTCTCGAGATCGATCTCGGGACGTGCAAGGTGCGCGCGCTCCCCGAGCCCGGTCAGCGTCGGCGTGAACGCAACGTGGCCGCGTGAGCGAAGAAGGTCTCCGACCCTGCGCCACTCCCAGCCGCCGCCGAACCCTCCGTGCACGAGCACGAACGTCGCCATCGAGCTCCTGTCAGGCGAGCTTTTCTTTTACGAGCTGACTGACAGTCGAACCGTCGGCGCGGCCCGATACCTGGTGCATTACCCCGGCCATGACGCGCCCGAGGTCACGGATGCTCGTCGCGCCGACCTCGGAGATCACATCGTCGATGATCTCTTCGATCTCGTCCTCGGACAGCGGCTCCGGCATGAACTCCTCGAGGACCTCTAGCTCGTACTCCTCGTCTTCGGCCTGCTCCTCGCGACCGCCTGAACGGAACGCGTCCGCGGCCTCGAGCCGGCGCTTGCGCTCGCGCTGGAGCACCTGCAGCTCCTCGTCGTCCGAAAGGGGACGCTCGAGCTCTTTCTCAGCGTTCCGAAGTGCGTTCAGGACAAGGCTGAGCGCGTCGCGGCGATCTGCATCGCGGGCGAGCCGTGCCGCCTTCAGCTCCTCCTCCATGCGGGCGATCAGGCTCAAGAGCCCACCCCGGCTAGCGCAGCCGCCACTCGCCCGGAGTCGACACGGCCGCCGAGGACGTGCCAATGGAGATGGAAGATCGTCTGCCCTGCGCCCTCGCCAACATTGACGAGCACGCGGTAATCGTCGAGTCCGACCGCGCTGGCGGTCTCCGCGACAAAACGAAGCATCCGCCCGGCTTCTTCGTCCGGGAACGCGTCGATGTCCCTGAACGTGTCGATGTGCCGCTCGGGGAGGACGAGCAAATGCGTCTCCGAGACGGGGTTGATGTCCCGGATCGCGACGAACCCGTCAGCACTCGCGACGTGATCGCCCTCTGCGACGAGACCGCAAAACAGGCAGTCCTCACGCTGCGATGGCAAGAATTCCCTCCCCCGTGAGCGCGACAGCGCGCGCCTGCACGATGCGGCCGACCTCTGCGTCGACGAGCCAAGGCGTGTAGTCGTCGCCGTACCCTCGTCCAGGCCGGTCGACGAGGACGCGATCGGTCGTCCCGAGCTTCGTCTGCCACCTACGCCGACAGAGCTCGTTCGAGAGCGCGCGCAGCCGCGCGCTCCGCTCCCTTTTCACTTGCCGCGGCACAGTGTCCGCGTTGGCGGTCACGGTTCCGGGGCGGGGCGAGTACGGAAAGACATGCACCTTGGTGAACCCTGCTTGCTCGACGAGCTCCAACGTCCGTTCGAACGCTCGCTCGTCCTCGCCCGGGAAGCCGACGATGACGTCTGACGTGAGGTTGAAGTCGGAGAGCGGCTCGAGCTTCGCCAGGAACTGCGCCGATGTGTAGCGCCGGCCCATTGCGCGCAGCACCGCGTCATCTCCCGACTGCAGCGGAACGTGCAGATGAGCGGAGGCGGACGCAGTCTCGCGCAGCGCCTCGATCAGCTCGGCGGTCAGGTGATTCGCTTCGATCGACGAGAGCCTGAGCCGCTCTACTCCGGGAACCGCTCCCGCTTCGCGCGCCAGCCGTGCGAGCGCATACCCGGCCTCCCGGTCGCGAAAGCACCCGAGGTTCACTCCGGTGAGCACGACCTCCGGATGCCCTTGGGAGGCACGCTTGCGGATCTCCGCAAGGACGGCGTTCGCTCGCCGACTGCGCGTCGCGCCGCGCACGAGCGGGATCACGCAGAACGCGCACGAGAACGAGCATCCATCCTGGATCTTGACGAACGCTCGGGTCCGTTCGAGCCGGGCATCGGCCTTGACGCAGCCGATCGCACCAACATCTCGAGCGACGGCGCCCGGGAGATCCTCACTGCGCCCAGTTACGACGGCGACGTTGTCCGCGCCCGTCGCGAATGCGCCCTCGAGGTTGGCCGCACACCCCGTCACGTAGACGCGCCCGTGCGCCCGAGCCGCGCGCGACACGGCCTGCCGCGACTTCGAGACCGCTTCGTGGGTCACGCAACAGGTGTTGACGACAGCCACGTCGCCTTCACGCTCGACTTCCGTGTGGCCTTCGGCGAGCAGGCGCTCGCGAACCGCCTGCGCGTCGGCGAACGAGACCTTGCAGCCCAGGAAGCGCACGGAGAAGGTGGCCATCAGGCCACCTAGCTTAAAGCTTCTAACGCGATCATCGCCCGTCGCGAGGTGGATGCTTGACGCCGTGAGGCAAGGACGCAGGAAGCGTTCACATCCTCTGGATATGGGCGCGACTCCCGGGGCCGCCGGAAAGTGCGTCAGCGCTTCTTGGGGCAGGGCTGAGGACGCGGCATCACGGCGTCCAGGGCCGCATCGCGACATGGCCGTTCATTGCGTTAGGAGCTCTCATAAGCGTTATCCGAAGAAGGCGAGGAGATCGGCGGCCCAGCCGTCGAGCTCGATGCGGGAGGTCGACGTCCACCCGATCACATGCGGCGTTTCATGATCTAGATAGCCGGAGGTGATTGCGCATGCGGCCGGGCGTCGGGCGAGCAGCGCCTCGACTACGCGAAGCTCGATGTTGGCGATCAAGAGATCCGCCGTCGGAAGCTCGTCGAGCAGCACGTCGGCCTGCGAGACCTGCACAAGGAGGCTGTTTCGGGTCGCGGTCGCTCTCGCTGCCTCGAACGAAGCGTGATCGAAGTCCAGCGCGAAGACGGGCTCGAAGCCGAGCCGTGCGGCCGCGACCGCAAGCACTCCAGAGCCGGTACCGGCATCCAACACACTGCCTCGCTCTTGCCGGGCCAGCAGCTCGATGCACGCCCGCGTCGTCGGATGTGCGCCCGTTCCGAATGCGCGTCCCGGATCGACCACCACGGCGGGCTCGCCCGCAGGGACACTCTCCCAAGGCGGTCCGATCCAAAGCCCGCCTGCACGCACGGGACGGTGGAACTCCCGCCACCGCTCCTCCCAACCGGAAAGGACCGGCTCGACCGAGACCGGCTCGGCCAGCGCCGAGCGGATCGTCTGCGCGCCCACCTCGTCGGTGTAGACGGCGAGCTCGGTCATGTCCCCTACCTCGCGCTCCTCGAAGCCGCTCGGCGCGAGCCCAAGGAGACGCGCGCGGCCGATCTCCGCTCGAGCGGTGGGAATGCGGAACGACACCCGAAGCAAGCCGGCGTGGGGACTCAGCGAAGCGCGCTCTTCAAGCGGCGGAAGAACCCTTCGTCCTCGTCGTCTTCGGGCTCGTACGTCTCCGGTCCCGCCTGGCGGCCGAAGTCCTCGAGGAGCTGACGCTGCTCCTCGGTCATGTTCGTCGGCAACGCAACGTCGAGCCTGATGTAGAGATCGCCGCGGCGAGCGCTACGGAGCGTGGGCATTCCGTGGCCGCGCAGCGCACGAACGGCACCGGGTTGCGTCCCGGAAGCGACTTCGAGCTCAAGCTCTCCGCCGAGAGCGTCGACGCGCGCGGTCATGCCGAGCGCTGCGTCCGTCATCGTCAGCCGAATCGCGGTGTGCAGGTCGTCGCCGTCGCGCACGAACCGCGGATCGGGGCGTACGCGCACCACGACGAACGCGTTGCCGTTCTCTCCGCTCTGAACGCCCGCGTGCCCTTCGCCGCGGATGCGGATTCGCTGACCATCGTGGATGCCCGCGGGCACATCGACGTCGAGCGTGCGCTGGACGACTCGGCGTCCCTCGCCGTCGCAATCCGCGCACGGAGTCTCGAGCACGCGGCCCAGACCCCGGCACTCGGGACACGTCTGCTGGTGGACGAATTGCCCGAACACGTTCTGCGAGACACGCCTGACGACACCGGCTCCCCCGCACGTCGAGCACTCCCGGGCGCCGGTGCCCGGCTCGGATCCGCTCGCTGCACAGCGCTCGCAAGCAACGGCGACCTCGATGGGAACCGCCGCTGTCAAACCGGTGAAGGCTTCCTCGAGATCGATCTCGACGATCGCCTGTAGATCGGGGCCGCGGGCGGAACGACGATTCCGTGAGGCGGCTCCGCTGAAGAGATCCTCACCGAAGAACGCTGCGAACACATCCGAGAGATCACCGAAGTGCGAAAACGTAGGCTCGAGCCCACCGCGTCGTAGACCCGCGTGTCCGAGACGGTCGTACAGCGCCCTGCGTTCGGGATCGGTAAGCACCTCGTAGGCCTCGGCGACCTCCCGGAAGCGCTGCTCGGCGTCGGGCGACGTCGAGACGTCCGGGTGTAGCTCGCGCGCGAGCGCGCGGAACGCCTTCTTCACTTGGATCTCGGACGCTCCGCGTTTGACGCCGAGGACGTCGTAGTAGTCGCGCTCCGTGGTCGACACCGTCTCCCTACGCCTCCTCGTACACGTCCTCGACGAACCGACTGAGCTCGAACGCAGCCGCCCTCACCGTGCGAATCGCCTTGTCGTAG
>JACCUU010000022.1 GCA_013811645.1 Actinomycetota bacterium
GTCGCCGCGCGGGAAGCCTGAACCAGTTCGGCGATCGTCTCGGGGGCTTCGTCGACGTTGGGACAGGAGAGGTTCAACTCGATGACTTGAACTGCCTCGAGCTCGTCGACGCGCTCGCAGCAGACCCGGTAGTCCGAGGCCGAGAACCCGCCTACGGAGACCCAGAGCGGTACCTCGAGGTCACGTAGGCGGTGAACGACATCGCCGCAGAACTGGTCGATTCCCGAGTTCTGGAGACCGATCGAGTTCAGCATCCAACCGTCCGCCTCGGCGATCCGCGGCGGCGGATTGCCCTCACGGGGAAGCGGGGTCACGGTCTTTGTGACGAAGGCGTCGAGTGATCTCGCGACGTCAGGTGCGACGAGCGCGTCGAGACAACCGCTCGCGTTCAGAATGGGGACGCTCATCGCCCTGGGGACAACTCTTCGCGCTCTTGACACACCTTCGACTGTCCGTTGTAGACATGGCCAGGGTCAGACCCTCGTTTCTTCCGCAACGAGCTCACAGCACCGGGCCGTCGACACAGAGCCGGACGTAGTGCCCCCCGACCTCCACGACGCAGCCGTAACAGGCCCCATACCCGCAGGCCATCGGCGCTTCCCAGGCGAGTTGCGCAGCGGGCACGAGTTCGCGTATCGCCTCTAGCATCGGCTCGGGGCCGCACGCCATCACGTCTCCCGGATCCTCGGGAAGCAACTCGGTCACGAAGCGAGGCTCCACGACCACCTCGGCTCCCGTAAGGAGCCGTGCCGCCTCGGCATGGCGCTCGCTGCGAAAACCGAGCAGGGCAGGCGGCTCTCCGAGCGCCTCGGAGAGGTACGGCATCGGAGCGATCCCGATTCCACCGGCGACCAGCAGCGGCCGCTCGACCTCGAGGTCGAAGCCGTTCCCGAGCGGCCCGAGCACGTGGATGCCGTCGCCGGCTCGAAGCTCGGCCAAAGCGCGGGTTCCCGGCCCCACGGGCTCGAGCAGGAAGCCAAGTTCGCCGGCGGGGGCGAGGCACAGGCTCATCGGGCGTGGAAGCAGCCGCCCGGGGGCCTCGAGCATGAAGAACTGTCCGGGTGTTCCAGGCTCCAGCCCGCCACGCTCCAACCGGAGCAGCACGTACGGCCCGATCCACTCCGTCCCGCGGACGCTCACCTCTTCCCGGTGAGCCCTTCGTCCGGCAAGTACCAGACTACGAGCCAGGTCAGACCCCGATTCCGATTCGCTCTTGCAACGACAGCGCCGACTCCGCCCGAGCGTTCGCAATCGCGTGCACGGCGGCTGCAGCGCCAGAGATCGTCGTCACGCAGGGAATGCGCGCCACGAGTGCCGCCTCGCGGATCAGGTAACCGTCAGCCCGTGCGCCGCTTCCCTGCGGTGTATTGATAACGAGCTCACAGCGACCGCGTCTGACGAGGTCGACGACCGTCGACTCGTCCGCAAGCGCGTCCGCGACTTTCGCGACCTCCTCGACCTCGAGCCCGGCCGCCCTCAGCGTCCTTGCCGTGCCCTCGGTCGCGACGAGCTCGAAGCCGAGACCGGCAAGTGCTGCGGCAACCGCGACCGCGGCGGACTTGTCCTCGTCCCGCACCGAGAGAAAGGCCGTCCCGGAGGTGGGAAGAGGCCGCCCTGCCGCTCGTTCTGCTTTCGCGAGCGCTGTGGGAAGGTCGGCGGCACTCGCCATCACCTCTCCTGTCGAGCGCATCTCGGGCCCGAGAACGGGATCGGCGCCCGGGAAGCGGGCAAAGGGCAGTACGGCGGCCTTCACGCTCACTTGCGAGGGCCTGGGCGTGGCGAGCGCCAGGTCGGAGAGCTTCTCGCCCGCAGCCAGCCGGCACGCAGCGGCCACCAGGTTCATGCCGATCGCCTTCGAGGCAAATGGGACCGTGCGTGAGGCCCGCGGATTCGCCTCGAGCACGTAGACCGTGCCGTCGGTGATGGCGAGCTGGACGTTCAGGAGCCCGACGACCCCGAGCGCCGGGCCGAGGCGCTTGACGACGTGCTCGACCTCGAGCGCCGCGGCCAGGGTCAGCGACGGAGCCGGCAAGACACAGGCGGAGTCGCCGGAATGGACGCCCGCCTCCTCGACGTGCTGCATGACCGCTGCGATGAAGACCGCCTCGCCGTCACAGAGGGCATCGACGTCCAGCTCGATCGCGTGCTCGACGAAGCGGTCGAGCAAGACCGGCCCATGCACTGCAGCCATGGCGTGCTCGAGCTCGTCGTCGTCGTAACAGATCCGCATCGCCCTCCCACCGAGCACGTATGACGGGCGGACGAGCACGGGATATCCGATGTCCTCAACAGCCGAGCGCGCCTCCTCGGCGCTCTCCGCGATCGCCCAGGGCGGACAGCGCACGCCCAACTCCTCGACGAGCGACCCGAAGAGCGCACGATTCTCGGCCAAGTCGATCGCGGCATGCGGCGTACCGAGAATGCGATAGCCCCCCTCCTCGATCGAGCGGGCGAGCCTGAGCGGCGTCTGTCCGCCGAATTGCGTGACCACGCCGACCGGCTGCTCGCGATCGCAGACCGCGAGAACCTCCTCCGGCGAGAGCGGTTCGAAGTAGAGCCGGTCGGACGTGTCGTAGTCGGTGGAGACCGTTTCCGGGTTGCAGTTCACCATGACGGCCTCGTACCCGAGCTCGCGAAACGTCTGCGCCGCATGCACGCAGCAGTAGTCGAACTCGATTCCCTGCCCGATCCGATTCGGCCCGGAGCCGAGGATGACGACCCGTGGCTTGTCGGCTTTAGGCAGTGTCTCGTCGGCTTCGCCCCAGGTGGAGTAGAAGTAGTTCGAACCGGCCTCGACCTCGCCGGCGCAGGAGTCGACCCGCCGGAACACCGGCAGCACGCCCTGTTCGTGCCGGCGGCGGCGAACCTCGGCGCCGCTCACGCCGAGCCTGGATCCGATCGAGTCGTCTCCCCAACCAGCGCGCTTGGCCCGCAGGAGATCACCGCTCTCGAGCTCGCGCTTGGCCCGCTCGATCTCCTCACGGAACCAGGGATGGAGACCGTCGGGCAGATCTTCGAGGCTCGGCCACGGAGTCGGCGCGCCGGGTTCGAGCTCCCGCGACCCGTACGCCTTCAGGAACGCCTCGGTGAACGTGCGACCGATGCCCATCGTTTCCCCGACTGACTTCATCTGGGTTCCGAGCGTCTGATCTGCGCCGGGAAACTTCTCGAACGCGAAGCGCGGGAACTTCACCACCACGTAATCGAGCGTCGGCTCGAAGCTCGCGGGCGTCGTCTTGGTGAGATCGTTCGGGATCTCGTCGAGCGTGTAGCCGATCGCGAGTTTGGCAGCGACCTTCGCGATCGGGTACCCGGTTGCCTTGGAGGCAAGCGCGGACGAGCGCGAGACGCGGGGGTTCATCTCGATCACGCGCAGCTCGCCGGTCTCGCGTCGTCGCGCGAACTGGATGTTGGAACCGCCCGTCTCAACGCCGACCGCGCGGA
Source organism: Actinomycetota bacterium (assembly GCA_013811645.1). Lineage (GTDB taxonomy): Bacteria > Actinomycetota > Thermoleophilia > Gaiellales > Gaiellaceae > GMQP-bins7. The sequence continues at coordinate 3,445 of JACCUU010000022.1, forward strand.
TCACGGCCGCCGCGGCGTCGCGCAGCTCTTGGTACGCCTCGTCGGAGAGCGTCATCTGCGGCGCGACGGTGACGGAGTCTCCGGTGTGCACGCCCATTGGATCGAGGTTCTCGATCGAGCAGACGACGACGACGTTGTCCGAGCGATCGCGGATCACCTCGAGCTCGAACTCGTCCCAGCCCCGTACGGACTCCTCCACCAGCACCTGACCGATCGGCGACTCCGCCAACCCGCGTTCGACCTGACGCTCGAGCGC
>JACCUU010000028.1 GCA_013811645.1 Actinomycetota bacterium
GCGCAGTACTGCGCCGACCATCCCGTGGTGCGCTTCCCGTTCTACCTCGGACAGGGCAACCTTCAGGTTCAGGGCGGCTGAGAGAAACGCATGTAGGCGGCCGGGTCGGTCGTCCGGCCCGGCCGCCCCTCATCGCTGTGCGAGCTCCCGGTAGCGACCCGGCGTGATGCCGTGATGCCGCCGGAAGGCACGGGTGAAGTGACTCTGATCGGAAAAGCCAGCGTCGAGGGCGATACGCGAGAGCGGCGTAACGCTCAAGACGAGCTGGCTGCGCGCCCACTCCAGGCAAAGCGAACGCGAGTACTCGGCGACGGTTACGCCGTGCTCGCGCCGAAACGCGCGGGCGACGTGCGCCGGGTGCCGGCCGGCGGCGGCGGCGAGCTCGGTGAGCGACGGGTGCCCAGGGACTCGTTCATGCAACAGGTCGCGAGCCGCGCGCAACCACCCCGTGGAGCGCACTGGCGCCGGCTCCGCGACTCGGCCGGTGGCGACGAGGAGTTGGAGTACGAGCCCCTCCAGCGCGAGCAACCAGCCGGCGTCTCGTGACTCCAGCTCGCAGGCCATGCGCCATCCGAGTGTGGTCGACACGGCAGCCTGCAGGTGCCGCTGCCGGCTGAGAAGTGCTCCGAACAGCGCCGAAGCCTGGCTGTCCGTCGGTCTGATCGCGAGAATCTGTGTCGAGCGCCGGGCAAACGCACTCGAGTGCACGGCGCCCGCGGGCAGCGTTGCGATGCTCGACCGAGACAGGGTGGTGGTGCCGGCGGCGAACGACTTTTCGACTGCGCCGTCGAGGACGACGACCAGGTACCCCCGCTCGGGCTCGACGGAGCCGTGGCGAAAGCTCGGCGGAAACACGAGCCGCGTGACCTCGAACGAACCTGCCACAGCGCGGCTGTAGCCAGTGCCATCGGGGCTCACAGCGCCTACCCTCGTCACTCCCATCACCCAGTCAGACGGTCGGCGACCGGCGACGTTAGATCGTCAGACCTCGCAGACGAAATAGAGCCGCTCCGAGCGGGTCGTCGGTCTTGCCCGCTCCGCATCGATCACCCGCACCCGGCGGAAGCGCTCCGCCAGAGCATGCCGAACCTGCTCGAGCGGGAAAGCCACCTCGCGGATGTCCTCGACGTAGAGCCGGTAGGCGGAATCGCCGGAGTGCTCGAAGATACGCACCTTCCATGCGTACACCCCGTCCCCCTCGTCCCTCACGTCGATCACCAGCAAGTTGTCGTCGCCGAACCACTGCGTCCATGGCGGCGCGACGGCGAACGCTGCGAGCTTTCGCTCCATGTTGACGTCGAAGACGAAGATTCCCCCGTCGCCCAGATGCGCGGCTGCGCGGTCGAACACGCGCTCCCAGTCCGCGAAGCGCACGAGATGGTTGATCGAGTCGAAGACGCAGAGCACCGCGTCGAACGTCTCGTCCAGCTCGAAGTGGGTCATGTCCTCGTGGTGGAACCGCGCCTGCGGGACTTTCCTCGCGGCGATGTCGAGCATCGGCTGCGAGGCGTCGAGCCCGGTGACCTCGTAGTGCAGCTGTAGCCGTTCGAGAATCGCACCCGTACCGCAGGCGAGCTCCAGAACTGAGGATGCTTTCGGACGGTGCTTCTGAATGAGCGCTTGGACGAAGGCCGCCTCCCGCCCGCGGTCGCCCATGACCTGGTCGTAGAACAGGGCGAACGCTGCGTAGCCGGTCATCGCCGTGCGAGGACGCCCGAGTTACGCGTCGTCCCAGCGACGGAACACGACGCAGGCATTGTGGCCGCCGAAGCCGAACGAGTTCGACACGCCGATCTTCAGCTCTGCGGGCCTGGCCTCGTTCGGGATGTAGTCGAGGTCGCAGGTCGGATCCGGCGTCTCGTAGTTGATCGTCGGCGGCAGCAGCCCTCGCTGGAGCGCGAAGATCGTGAAGATCGCCTCGACGGCGCCCGCTGCTCCCAGCGTATGGCCGGTTGCGCCCTTCGTCGAGGAGACCGGGGTCGCGAACGCCTTCTCTTCTCCCAGCGCGAGCTTCAGGACACGGGTTTCCGCGGGATCGCCAAGGGGCGTCGAGGTGCCGTGTGCGTTCACGTAATCCACCTGGTCAGGGCTGATCCCCGCGTCGGAGAACGCCATCTGCATCGCGCGCGCCGGGTTCTCGCCCGTGGGGTCGGGCTCGGTCACGTGCGTCGCGTCGGAGGAGACTCCGTAGCCGAGCAGCTCGGCGTGGATCTTCGCTCCCCTGGCGCGAGCGTGCTCGAGCTCCTCGAGGACGAGCACCGCGCCCGCTTCTCCCATGACAAACCCATCCCGATCGGCATCAAAAGGCCGCGAACCGCGCTCGGGGTCGTCGTTTCGCTGCGACAGCGCCCGCATCGCGGTGAAGCCGGCGATGCCGACGCGGGTGATCGGCGCCTCGGTGCCGCCACAGAGCATCGCGTCCGCGCGGCCGAGCCGGATCGCATCCAGACCGTCGCCGATCGCCATGTTCGAGGCCGCACACGCCGTGGTCTGGGTCGCGAGGGGCCCGCGCGTCCCGAGCTCCATCGAGATCCACGCTGCGGCCATGTTCGGGATGATCTGGATGATCGAGAACGGACTCGTCCGGTTCGGACCGCGCTCGAGGAGGGTCTGGAAGCAGTCCTCGAAGGCGTAGAGCCCTCCGATGCCGGTGGCGCACGCAGCGCCGACGCGGTCGGGCTCGGCGGCGATCGAAAGGCCGCTGTCCGCCTCCGCCATGCGAGCAGCAGAGAGCGCGAGCTGCGAGAAGCGATCCATCCGCCGGGCCTGCTTCCGTTCCATCCATGTCGTCGGCTCGAACTCCTTTGCCTCGCAGGCGAAGCGAACCGCGTACTCACTCGCGTCGAAGTGCGTGATCGGGCCGGCACCGGACTTCCCTGCGACGAGGCCTTCCCACGTCGATTCGGGATCGTTGCCGAGCGGTGTCACCATCCCCACTCCGGTGATGACGACCCGGCGCCTGCCGTTGTGGGCCATGTCGCTCATCCTGCGCTACATCCCCAGCCCGCCGTCGACCAGGAGCACCGCGCCCGTGATGAACGCGGCGTCCTCGGAGCAGAGAAAGCGCACCGCTCCGGCAACATCGTCTGGGTCGCCGAGACGGCCGAGAGGGGTGTTCTCGAGCATCGCCCGGGTCGCCTCCTCCGGCAGCACGTCGGTCAACTGGGTCGTCACGTATCCCGGCACGACCACATTGGCGCGCACATTTCGGCTTCCGAGCTCCCGGGCGAGCGACTTCGTGAAGCCGATGATTCCCGCCTTCGAGGCCGCGTAGTTCGTCTGGCCCCCGTTCCCGCGCAGGCCGACGATGGAGGAAATGTTCACGATCGCGCCCGCGCGCTTCTTCATCATCCCGCGCACGACGGCTCGCGAGGTGTAGAAGCATGATGCGAGGTTGGTGTCGATCACCGTCTTCCAGTCCTCGTCAGACATGCGCACGAGGAGCCCGTCTCGGGTCACTCCCGCGTTGTTGACGAGGAGGTCGAGGTCGCCTGCTTCCTCGATCAGCGATCGCGCAGAGTCCGGGTCGGAGACGTCGGCCTGAACGGCCCTGCCACCTATCTCCGAGGCCAGCGCTTCGGCCTCCTCCGCTGCGGTGCGATACGAGACGACGACCGCTGCTCCCGCCCGGGCGAGCTCACTTGCGATCGCGCGACCGATTCCCCGCGAGGCGCCCGTCACGAGCGCGTTCTTGCCCTCGAGGGAGCAGAACGCGGTGGAGCTCACGGGCGAGCCTTTTGCCCGTGAGTCTGGAGGGGTGTGGGAAACCGGGAGATTCCCCGCGCTTTCGAAGAAGACGGGGTCACGCAGGGGAAACATGGTTTCCCCTGCGATCCTGAGCCGAAGGCGAACAATCTCACCTCGAGAGCGCCTCCTGCGCACGATCCAGGCT
>JACCUU010000030.1 GCA_013811645.1 Actinomycetota bacterium
CCGTCACGACGTGCCGATGGCGGCTAGGCGGAGGCCCGATCTCGCGGCGTTCAGGTACGCGTGGTTCAACCCCGTCCAGGGAAGCGCGAACGACTGTGCTCATGTCCTCGCAGCCAGCGTCAAAACGATCGCTCGGCAGCACTGCACGCGGATGATGCCCAAAAAGCGTACGAAACGTGTCGCGGTTGCACCAAGATGCTTTCCTTCCCCGATCCCCCGCTGCCGGACTTCCGACGACTAATTGTGCAGACTTCCCGCCGCAGAGCAAGCCCGACCTTCTCAGCCGCCACCAGCAGCGGCGCGCGGCCCTGCGTCGCCCCATAGCCATTCAGCGCCTTGCGCCTTCGCGACGAACCGCATCTGAGCACCACTTTCCGTCAATGGCCCCGGGAGGAGTCGAACCTCCGCACACAGATTCGAAGTCTGTCGCTCTATCCACTGAGCTACGGGGCCGGTCTCGGGCACGGTAGCGCGCTCGGTTGCCCAGATGCTTGATCGAGAATTCACGGCGGGCCGGATGACGGCCACGAGACTGCGCCGGATCGCCACCCGCCCTCGCCGTCCAGCCTTGCGCCTGCACGGCGAGTGAATGCGTCGCCCGGCTTGGTCGCGACAGCCCGCAGCGGCGCGTCAATTCCCGATCAAGCATCTACGCGGTGTGCTCGGCCGTGCGCACTTCCGCGTGCTCGGCCGGGAGGTCGTCGCGCACATGGGCCGCGAGCACCGAGACGACTGCAGGGTCGAACTGGGTTCCTGCGACGCGTTCCAGCTCGGCGATCGCCTCCTCTGTCGAGAGCGCGGCGCGGTAGGGACGGGCGGACGTCATCGCCGTGAACGCGTCGCAGGCGGAGATGATCCGGGACGCGACGGGGATCTCGTGTCCGGCGAAGCCGTCCGGGTAGCCGGCGCCGTCCCAGCGCTCGTGCGTCGAGCGGACGATCGTCGCGACGTTCCGGAACGCGGGCGAGGCACGGAGGATGCGCTCGCCGACGAGGGGGTGCTGGCGCACGAATGCCCATTCACGCTCGTCGAGCGGGCCGGCCTTGTGCAGGATCTCGTCCGGGACGGCGAGCTTGCCGAGGTCGTGGAGCTGTGCGGCTCGCACGAGCTCGTCGAGCTCGTCTCGGCGCAACCCGAGCTTGAGGCCTGTCTCGATCGCGAGCGATCCGACGCTGTCCAGGTGCATCGGGAGGTCCGGCTCGCGGAGCGAGAGCGCCTCGAGCAGTGCGTCCATCGTGCGGTCCGTCTCCATCCACCTCGAGTGCTTCTGGGCGTACAGGCGCTCGTCTGCCACGTGCAGCGCGTTGCTCGCGTCGACGGCCTCCTCGGGAAGCAGCACGGCGCCGAACGAGCTGCCGATCTCGAATCCGACGCCTCGTTCCGAGAGCGCCGCGCACGCCTGGTCGATGACCGGCTCCGCCTCGCCTTCGACGAGGGGTACGACGAGGCAGAACTCGTCGCCGCCCAGCCGGTAGGCGCCGTGCTCGGCGGTCGGCACCGCGGCGAGCTTCGAGCCGAGGCGGGCCAGAAGGGCGTCTCCGGCCGGGTGGCCGAACGTGTCGTTGTACCCCTTGAACCCGTCGAGGTCGAAAATCATCAGCAGGGTAGGCTCGACTTCGGGCTCGGCGAAGAGCCGTTCGAGGTCGGACAGGAGCTTTCGACGATTGCCGAGCCCGGTCAACGCATCGGTCACCGACTCGAGTCGCGTGAGCTCGAACAGCCGGCGATTCTCGCGGAAGGTCATGGCGAGCCGGACGACGACGGCGAGCAGCGTCGCGGTCGCGAGGCCGACGGCGAGCAGGTTGACCTGGTCGAAATGGTCGTAGACCAGGACACCAATCGCGAGGACCGCGCAGGCTAACGGGACGGCGAAGAGCGTTTTGCCTCCGAACTCGGGACGGCTCCGGTCGACGGCCCAGGCCGACGAAGCGATCAGGAGCAGCGCCGCAGGCCACAAGATGTCGAGCCACGATCCCTCCACGTACGTGTCGGCCGCAGTCTGGAAGAGGTAGATCGCGTCGCCGATGGCAGTCGCGAGCACGCCGAGCCCAAGGAGCAGCCAACGCCGTCCGGGCCTCCAGCGGGTGAGCGAGAAGACCCCGAAGACCGCCGAGAGCAGGAGCAGATCGCCGAGGGGATACGCCAGGTTGGTGGCAACCGTGGAAGTCGGCCCTTCGGTCGAATGCAAGACGACCTCGACGAGTATTGCGGCGGCGAATGTCGCCGCAGCGAGCGACGCCATGAAGCCGTCGAGCCACAGCGTCCCGCCGATCGACCGTGCGCGGGCACGAACCAGTGCCACGATTCCGAGGTAGACGAGGGGATAGAACCCGAGGTAGCCGACATCGGCCACCGAGGGATACGTCTGGGGATGTGCGGCCGCGTACCAGAACTCGGCAAACGTCCAGCTGATGAACGCAGCTGTGAAGGCCGTCCAGGCGGGGCGCTCGCTCGGGACGAGGAGCGCCCGCGATCCGACGACCACGCAACCGAGCACCATCAGCCCGTTGTAGAACCAGGTGTCGAAGAAGGACTCCACCCGGCTTCCGGGGGGTACGAGGACGATGGCGAGCGCGAAGGTCGCCAACCCGGCAACTGACGCCGCCCGCGTGCCGATGATCCATCTTCGATGCGACATCTCCACGAGGAAATCGGCTTGCAGCGGGCGACGCTTGAGCCTGCTCCCGCTGAGGGTCGGCCGATGGTGGCGTTCGTCACTAGGGTCTGACCCTGGACACGTCCCAACGGGGCACTGCGACCAGTCACAAGTTCGTGCCTATCGCTCCCGAGGGGCGCTGTCCTCGTTGGCGCCGTCTGGTCCGTCCGATGCAGGTCCTACCCTCGCCGCATGACACTCGGAATCGTGGTGTTCGGTGCCGCGTTTCTCGTCGGGCTCGGACTCGGCACGTACACCCGCCGACCGCTCTCGACCGCCTTCCTCGTCCTCGGCAGCTTCTCGGCGTTACTCGTGCTGTCGGCGACAGGAGAGGTGCTGGGCGCCGCCGCCGTGCTGACAATCGTGGTGCTGCTCGGGCTCGTCGCCGAGACGATGCGCGAGACGGTCGGGCTCCTCGTCGGCCGCTATTGAGCGACAGTGTTGCGTCGTGCGTCGTAGGGGCCGGGCCTGCCCGGCCCCTACACTGAGGACGCGCGCGGGCGTGGCGGAACTGGCAGACGCGGCGGGTTTAGGTCCCGTTGGGCCGTGAGGTCCTTGGAGGTTCGAGTCCTCCCGCCCGCATTGTGCGCAAGGTCCAAATCCGCTCGCACGGATATTCGATCGCGCGAAGAGCCTCCCCTTTGTGGGAGCCCGGGACCGGAATCGACGGGGTGTGAAGTCGATCGGGCGGAATGATTCGAACGAGCTATCCGAAGCGCGCGAAGCGCAGGAACCCGATGTCGTGGCGCGTCTCGCCGTCCAGCGCGAGGTCGGCCAGGATCTCGCCCACGACGGAGCAGAACTTGAATCCATGGCCGGAGAAGCCGGCGCCGACGACTGCGAGATCGCTCTCCGGGTGACGATCGATCAGGAAGTGCTCGTCGGGGGACAGCTCGAAGAGACAGGTCTTCAACGTCATGGTGGGTCCCGCACCGTCTGGGAAGTAGCGCTCCGCAAACGCGCGTAGTGGCGCCTCGTCCTCGGGCGTCGGGTCGCGCGAGATCGTGTCGGGATCGCCGCGCTCGCCCTCGTAGTCGTAGCGTCCGAGCTTGAACCCCGGGATGCCGAATGCGGGAAAGCCGTAGAAGTGATCTCCCCCGAGCTGGAGGTTGAAGACCGGAAAACGCTCGGGCCTGAAGAGCTCGGGCCGCATGGGTTGGAGCCAGGCCAGAGCCTGACGCGCAGCCACGACGGATCCGGCCGGCAGGCGTGCGACCTTCTGCGAGAAGGCTCCCGCGGTGAGAACGAGGCGCTCGGTCTCGACGACCCCGGCCTCGGTGACGACGCGAACCCCGTTCTCGCCGACCGTCCACTCGTGCACCGGCGCCCGGGCTCGTACTACGGCGCCATGCGCGAGCGCGCCCGACACGTGCGCGACGATGCAGCGCTCGGGGAGAAGGAAGCCCCCGTCCGGCTGGAACAGAACCTGCAGGTCGGCGGGCAGCCTGTACCCAGGGAAGCGTCGTGCAACCTCGGCGCCGTCGAGCTCCTCGTGCGGCAGGTCGTGCTCGTGGCAGGAGCGGCGCGAGCCCTCGTAGATCTGCTCGCCCGCTTCCAGAGTTCCGGTCACGTGCAGGAGCTGCTCCTGGGCCTCCGTCTCGAGCTCGCGCCAGAGCTCGTACGCGCGCCGCAGTAACAGCACGTAGTCGGGGTGCTCGAAGTACCCGAGCCGGATGATGCGCGTGATCCCGTGCGAGGAGCCGAGCTCGTGTGGGATGTCGAAACGCTCCAAGCCGAGCACGCGCTTCCCGCGACGGGCGAGGTGATAGAGCGCCGCGCTTCCCATTCCGCCGACCCCGACGACGACTACGTCATACCGCTCCATCCCGCGTGACCCTAGCCCAGGCTGGTTGAATGGCCCCGTGTCCAATCAGGTGCAAGAGCTCGGTGAGAATCGCGTCCGCCTGACCGTCGAGGTCTCTCCCGACCAGGTCAAGCACGCGGTCGAGCACGCGCTCTCCGACCTGGCCGAGAGCGTGAAGATCCCAGGCTTTCGCTCGGGGAAGATCCCGGAGCAGGTTCTCGTGTCCCGCCTCGGCAAGGACCGGATCTACCGCGAGGCCGTGGACAGCCACATCGGCGGCTGGTTCTGGAGTGCTGCCTCCCGCAACCGGGTGCGTCCCGTTGCCGAGCCCGAGTACGAGTTCGAGCTTCCCGGCACGGCCGACGACGGCTGGAGCTTTGCCGCCACCGTCGAGATCCAGGCGCTTCCCGAGATCGGCGACTGGACGCAGCTGCAGGTGCCGCGCGTGGTGGCAGAGGTGCCCACCGAGGCCATCGCTGCCGAGCTGGGGGCATTGCAGGAGTCGGTCGCCGAGCTTGCTCCCGCGAACGGCCGGCCCGCCCGCGAGGGTGACACGCTCGTGGTCGATCTCGTCGATCCCGCCGGCGAAGCACAGCGCGACACGGTCGTCGAGCTTGGTGCAGGGCGGCTCACGGGCGAGCTCGAGGCGGCGCTTCTGGGTTCGTCCGCCGGCGAGAAGAAGGACGTCTCCTTCGAACGCGGCGATGGCTCGAGCGGAACGGTCGAGGTCACGGTCCGCGAGGTCCAGGAGAAGATCCTGCCGCCTCTCGACGACGAGCTCGCCCGGGCGGCGAGCGAGTTCGACACGCTCGACGAGCTCCGCGCGAGCATCGAGACCACGCTGCGCGCCCAGCTCGACGAGGAGATCGACGCTGCCTACCGCGTGTCAGCTGTCGACGCGCTCGTCGAAGACGCGAAGGTGCAGCCTGCGCCGGCGCTCGTGTCGTCGCGAGCGGCCGATCTGCTCACCGGATTCGTTCGCTCGCTCGAGCGTCGTGGCGTCTCGCTCGAGACCTACATCGCCGCGAGCGGCGCAAACCCACAGGAGATCCAGCGTCAGTTCGTGCTGGAGGCCGCGGTCTCGATAGCGCGCGAGCTCGCGCTCGAAGCACTCGCCCAGCGAGCCGGAATCGAGGTCTCGGACGACGAGGTCAAGACGTACCTGCGCGACGAGGCCGAGGACGCCGGCGAGGACGGAGACGCGCTCGTCGAGGACGTGTGGACGCACGGACAGCAGGAGTCGATCCGTGAGGATCTCCGCCTCCGCGCTGCGCTCGATCGCCTCGCTCGAGACGTCACCCCGATCGCGCCCGACCTCGCCGAGGCGAGAGACAAGCTGTGGACCCCCGACAAGGACAAGCCCGAGGGTGAGACGAAGTTGTGGACCCCCGGCAGCAAGGAGCCTCAATGAGTCCGTTGATTCCGATGGTCATCGAGCAGACCTCGCGTGGCGAGCGCTCGTTCGACATCTACTCGCGTCTGCTCAACGAGCGGATCATCTTCCTCGGAACGCCGATCGACGACCAGATCGCGAATCTCGTCGTCGCCCAGCTCCTCCATCTCGAGTCGGAGGATCCCGACAAGGACATCTCGATGTACATCAACTCGCCCGGCGGGGTCGTGTACGCCGGGCTCGCGA
>JACCUU010000130.1 GCA_013811645.1 Actinomycetota bacterium
GATCCGCTCGATCTGAGCAAAGTTGTTCTCGACCAGGTTCGGGTCGAACGTCGGTGTCGACGCCATCACCCGCACCTTCCCCGTCCGTGGATCGAGCACGACCACGGCGCCGCAGCGCGTCCCCAACTGCTCGAGCGCGACCTCCTGCGCCTCCAGGTCGAGGTTCGTGACCACGTCGTTTCCCTCGACCGGCTTCCCGCGCAGCTCGTCCAGTGCCTTGTCCACAAGCGTCGAAAGATTGGCGTTCGAGGAGGTCAGGTAGTCGTTCAGCGAGCGCTCGAGGCCCGTGCGCGAGCGTCCAACCGTCGAGTACCCGATGACGTGGGGCGCCAGCGGGCCGTAGGGATAGCGGCGGAGGAAGAGCGTGTTCTGCTCGACGTCTCGCTCGATGTTCCGCACGAGGCGCTTCCGCGGCTTCCACGAGAAGATCAGCCCACGATCGATGGAAAACTCGGCCACGCGCTTGATCGCGTTGTCCTGGCGATCTGCGAGCCCGGCCGCCGCCCACGTCTGCCAGTAGGTCGTCATCACGACGAGCGCCCCGACGAGCCCGAGCGCGACGTAGGTCAGCCTGACGATCTGACGGTTCATCGCGGGGAATTCGCTCGATTCGAGACCAGGAGAAGTCCAGCGAGCAAGAGGAAGTTCGCCACGATGCTCGTGCCTCCGTAGGAGACGAACGGGAGAGTTATTCCCGTGAGCGGCACGATCCGGAGCACACCGCCAACGATGACGAAGGTCTGCAGCGCAAAGCCGAATGTCAGCCCCGCCGCGAGGAGCTTCGAGAACCCGTCCTGTGCCCTGAGGGCGATCCGCATCCCGCGCGCGACGAAGACCATGTAGCAGAGCAGGAGTGCCGCGGCTCCGATCAACCCGAGCTCCTGGGCGATCGCCGAATAGATGAAGTCGGTGCCGAGCGCCGGGATGAGCTGCGTCCCGTCGGTCGAGGTGAAGGTGCCTTCGCCGAGCCCGGTCCCGCCGAAGCCGCCGTTCGCGATCGAGTACAGGCTCTTTACGAGCTGGTAGGAGGCGCAGTCCTGCCGGAACTCGAGCTTGCCGTTCAAGGCACAGATCACGCGCTCGTCGGTCCAGGGCTGCAGCCAGATGGTGACCCGCTCGTGCACGCGGTCGATGGCGTTGTAGAGGAGAGCCGCGCCGCCCACGAAGAGCGCGAGGCCGGCGGCGACGAAGAGCGCCTTGCCGGTTGCGACGTACAGCATCGCGAGGAAGATGCCGAAGTTGAGGAGCGCACTCCCCAGGTCGTTCGTCTGGACGATGACCAGCATCGCCGCACCCCAGATCGCCAGTAGCGGTCCGAAGTCCTTCAGCCGTCCCTGGGCGAGCACCTCGCGCTTCTCCCGCAGATACCCAGCAAGAAACAGGATCAGGAAGATCTTCGCGAGCTCGCCCGGCTGGAACTGAAGGGGCCCGACAGCGACCCAGAGCTTCACGCCGTTGACCCGCTCGCCGAGCCCCGGAACGGACGGGAGCAAGAGCAGGAACACGGCCGCGACTCCGAACAGGTAGCGGTACGACTCCAGCACGCGGTAGTCGTGGCGGAGCGCGATCAGCGTCGCGGCGAAGACCCCGAGGCCGATCAGAACCCAGAGCGCCTGCCGGCCCCCGTCGTCGGGGTCGAGCCGGTAGTTCAACGCCAGGCCGAAAGCCGTGAGAACCGCGGTCAGCGGAAGCAGCGCACCGTCCGCGTAGGGCGCCGTGCGCCGCACGACGATGTGAGCCGCCAGATAGAGGCCGAGGAAGACGGCCCCATAGCCGACCGCGGTCGCGGAGATCTCGGACTCGCGGGCGATCGTGACGCTCGCGAGCGCCGTCCCGGCGATCACACCGGCGACGAGGACGCCGCCGAGCTCCCTGTTCCTCGCGGTCATCGGACGGCCAGGTAGAGCACGAGCAGGCCGATCGCCAGCACCGAGACGACGAGAGCCAGCGCGGCGATCCGGCCACCAGCTCCGGCGCCGTGCCGGATCGGCTCGGGCTCGGCGGCTCCGGGAGTCGCTGCCGCAGCCGGCTCGCTCGCCTCCGCCCGTTCGTCCTTATCCGTCGGCTCGCCGGTCGCCGGCGGAACCGTCGTGGCCCCGATCCCCCGATCCTGTTCGGGATGTGGTTCGGCGGCGTCGCCGTCAACGATCTCGAAGAGCACCACGGTGATGTTGTCCTCGCCGCCCCTGGCGTTCGCCGCGGCGACGAGCGCGTCGCCCGCAGCTTCCGGGTCTCGATCTGCACCCTCGATCGCGGAGGCAATCTCTTCCTCCGAGAGCATGTCCGAGAGGCCGTCAGAGCAGAGCAGGAAGAGATCGCCGGGAAGCGTGTCGCGGGTGAAGACGTCGGCGTCGACGGACGGCTCGGTTCCGACGGCCTTCGTGATCGCCGAGCGCTGTGGGTGCCGCTCGGCTTCCTCCGGGGTGAGGACGCCGCTCTCGACGAGCTCGGCGACGAGCGAATGGTCGGTCGTCACCTGCTCGAGGGCGCCGTCCCGCAGCCGGTACGCACGCGAGTCACCCACGTGACCGAACGAAATCGTTCCTGCGGGCGCATCGACGAGCGCGATCGTCACGGTCGTTCCCATTCCCGCGGTCGCCGGATCTGCTCGCGAGCGCTCCCAGACACGGCGGTTCGCCTCGGCGATGATCGCCGAGAGCTGGGTCGCGTCCCGTGTCTGGGCGCTGGCCTCCTCGAGTGCCGAGGCAGCGAGATCGGCGGCGATCTCTCCGGCGCGCGCACCCCCCATGCCGTCGGCGATCGCGAAGAGCGGTGGCTCGAAGACGTAGGCGTCCTCGTTGCCGAGGCGGCGTTTTCCCGTATCGGTGACCACCGCTGCGCGACCGATCCTCATGACTCGAGCCTGAGCTCCGTCTGGCCGATGCGAACGACGTCGCCCGCCTGCAGCCGTTGCGCCGTGACTCTCTCGCCGTTCACGAACGTGCCGTTCGTCGATTGCAGGTCTTCGACCCAGATGCCGTCGGCTCGCGGCTCGAACCGTGCGTGCTGCCCGGATGCGAACTCGTCGCCGTCGAGGCGTATTCCGACGTCGTCCTCGCGCCCGATGATCGTGGCGGAGACGATGTCGACCGTCTTTCCGGAGCGCAGCCCTGGGCCACCCAGCACGCGAAAGCGCCTCGAGCGTGGCCGCACGCCCAGCTTCTCGCGGAGCACAGCGGCCTCGCCGGCGCCGAGGATGATGCTCTCCTGCGGCGCGCCGCCGATGTCCTTGGTCGCGGATCGTACGACGAGCAGGATGAAGCCGTACAGGAGGACGAGGAACACGATCTTGAGGATAAGGAGTGTCTCGTCGGCTGCGAGCGCCAAGAGCGTCACGGCAGCGATCGCCCGAAGACGATCTCCGTCGACCCGAGTGTGATCGTGTCTCCGTCCCGGAGCCGCTCGCGCCCGGTCCGCTTCCCGTTGACCGCCGTTCCGTTCGTGGAATCCAGATCGACGATCCAGTACGTCGCGCCCTCTTGACGCAGCTCCGCGTGCCGGCGAGACACGTTGACGTCCGGCACGGGAACGTCGCACCCTCGCGACCGCCCGAGCACGACCCGCGGCTGCGTGATCTCGTGCCTCTTGCCGGCCACCATCAGGGTCACGACCTCCCGCTCCGGCGGTGGCGGAGGTGCTTCGTCGGCCTCTGGCGGAGCGACGGCCGTCGGGGGCTTGTAGACCATCGTCTGTGCGGGCTGTTCGAGCGGGAGCTCCGCCGGTGGGGGCTCCTGCTGCACGTCTGGGGCTGCTTGTGCCTGAACGAGCCGGGTGGCGATGCCGAACTCGCCGACCGCAAGATCCTCGTCGGTGGTCACGAGCACGCTCGGCGCGGTCAGGAGTGCGTACCTCTCCCGGCGCGCATGCTCGGCGAGATACTCCTGCAGCTCCGCTACGAGCGACTCCTCGTACCCGGCGAACTGCTTGCGATCCTGCGGAGAGAGATAGACCGTGAACTCGTTGGGGACGTAGACCCTCGACACGGAGACTGTGCGGTGATCGTCCATCTCCTTCACGAGCTTGCGCGCAAGCTCGATCGGCTGGACATGCGTGCGGAAGGCGCGCCCGAAGACGCCTTCGAAGAGACCTTCGATCTTGGACTCGATCGAGCGCAGCACTGACATCGGGAGGGGTATACCGGCTGCGCCGAGTCTACTTGCGCGTTCCGGACGAGATGGCGGCTGCGATCGCCCACACGAGCGCGACCAGAAGCGTGCCTGTGAGACCCGCGCCGGCGATGACAGACACGGCTGTGAGCACGACTCCGAGCGCCGGCACGCCATACCGCGAACGCCGCCGAACCCAGGGCAGGGCTGCAGCCGCGAGGCCGAGAGCCACGGCTCCGACGAGGAGTACGGGATCGAGGAGCGCTGCCTGCCAGAGCGCGGCGGCGATCTCGCCCACGGAGTCCTGGGGAGAGATGGCGAACCCGTCCAAGGGCGCTCCGGTCAGCGGAAGGTCGTCGCC
>JACCUU010000135.1 GCA_013811645.1 Actinomycetota bacterium
CCATGGGTTCCCCCGCGTAACAAGACCTCCTTCAGCGTGTCAGCGCGCAGGCCGAGTCGCAGCGTCTCGAGCGCGATGACCTCGTCGGGCGGGATATTGCCGAGGTTGACCTCGGGTCCGAAATGCCGCACGAACCACGCCTGTGAGCTCTTCGTCGGGGTCTCCCAGATCAGGTCGTGGAAGCTGATCGAGTGCTCGATCTCGTCCACCAGCCCGGTCCTGAGCTCGCCGGTCGGGCGGTAGATGCCTGCGGTTCCCGCCTCGCGGCCCTCGGCGATCACCTTCCACGCGCCCGCGTCGAGCTCTTCGCGCATCCACTGCACCCACAAGTACGGGGCGATGTTCACCTCGGAATCCTTGGATCCGACCTCGGAGAGAACGACGAAGTCACGCGCGAAGTCGGCGATGAGCTCGAGCTTCTGCTCCCGGGGAATGTCGAGCGTCCCGTCCGAGATCTCGACGTGCGAGAACCGGTAGTGCTCGAGCCAGCGCTTGAAGTCGTCCATCTTGTCTTTGCCGTACACGGCCTCGAAGAGCGTCCCGCCGCAGACGACTGGGGTGGAGAAGGAGCGGTAGAGCGCGACCTTCTTCTCCAGGTTGTTGGTCACGTAGCTGGTTCCCCAGCCGAGCTTGACGATGTCGACGTATTCGCCCGCGGTGTCGAAGAGACCCTCGATCTCACGGAGGTTCAGGCCCTTGTCCATCACGTGCGTCAGTCCACGCTCGCGAGGCTTGCCTTCGCGCGCGGGGATCTCCAGGAACGAGTTGCCGTCATAGTCGTGCATAGATCTCCTCCAGCTTCTTGCGGGCGCGCTCCTGCACGTCGCGATAGAGGGAGCCCCCGTGGGCGTCGATGCCGACGGTGAGCGGGCCGAAATCCTTCACCCGGAACTTCCAGAGGCACTCGGGCATGAGCTCCTCCCAGGCGACCTCCTCGATCTCCTCGATCTGGGTCGTCTCGAGCGCAGCAGCCCCGCCGACGATGGCGAAATAGACCATCCCCAGGCGCTGCATCGGCTCGATCGCCTCGTCGGGGAAACCGCCCTTGCCACAGATCGCGCGCACGCCGTACTGCGCGCCGAGCGGCTCGGTGAAGCGCACCATGCGGGCGCTCGTCGTCGTCCCGATGCAGACCTTCTCGTAGCGACCCGGGCCAAGCTTGCGGACCCCGGGGGCGGTATGGAGGAGGAACGCTCCGGAGAGGTCCATCGGCGGCTCGACACCCTGGTCGAAGATCCGAACCTGGGTCCGGTCGCGGATTCCGATGATGTGCCCCTGGACGACCACCTCGTCGCCGGCGCGAAGCTTCAGGATCTCGGCCGGATCGGTGATGGGGAACGTGACCTCGTGCGTCGCCATCAGCTGTGGACTCCTTGGCACAAAGTTGTCACGCTTACAGGGACAGGCACTGTAAAGATCGCTGCAAAAGCCCATGAAAGCGCCATCACGCGTCTCGTTCGTACTCGATGGTGCCGTCGGCGGAGATGTGCGCCGACGCGCGACGCGCGGCCCAGCACTGGTAGTTGACGGCCACGGGGTTGAGCGTCATGTGCGTGTCCGCGTGCTCGACGTGCACGGAGAGCACCGTCACATCGCCGCCGAGTCCCATCGGCCCGATACCGGTCTCGTTCAGGAGATCCTTGAGCTCACGTTCGAGCTGCGCGACGAGAGGATCCTCGTTGCGGGTTCCGACCGGCCGCGCGATCGCCTCTTTGGCGAGATGCATGGCGTAGTCGGCAGAGCCGCCGATCCCCACTCCGACGATCCCGGGCGGACACGGCTTCCCGCCTGCGCCGACGATCGAGTCGAGGACGAACTCCTTGATCCCGCGTACCCCGTCGGCCGGCACGCACATCTTGAGGAAGCTCATGTTCTCGGAGCCCGAGCCCTTGGGCACGCACTTGACGTCCAAGCCGTCCCAATCGGGAATGAAGGCCCAGTGGACGATCGGGATGCGGTAGCCGACGTTCTGCCCGGTGTTCTCGCGCGTGAGCGTATGGACGGTATTCGAGCGCAGCGGGTGCTCGACTGTCGCGCGCTCGGTGCCCTCCTTGAGCGCCGCGTAAATCCGGGCCGGGTGCAGCGGAAAATGCTCGCCGACGCGGCAGTAGTAGACCGCGATACCGGTGTCCTGGCAGACCAGGTTCTTCTCTTCCTCCGCCACGTCGACGTTGCGCAGGATCGTCTGCAGGACCCGCTGGCCGGGCACCGAGGTCTCCGTGCCCGCCGCTGCGGCGAGCGCGTCGCGCAGGTCCTGGGGGATGTCCTTCAACGCCCACACATAGAGATGTGCAGCAGCGCTCTCGACCGCACCGTCGAGGTCGGTCGTGGTGACAGTGCTCATGACCGCGCCCTCCCGGCAGCGGCCTTCCCCGCGCGCCGCCCGAAGACGGTGCACTCGAGGAGCGAATTTCCCATCATGCGGTTCCTTCCGTGCGTCCCGCCCGCGATCTCGCCGCAGGCGAAGACGCCATCGAGCGTCGTCTCGGCGTGCTCGTCGATCACGAGCCCACCGTTCTGGTAGTGGAGAACGGGGTAGGTGTAGATCTTCTCCGCGAGCGGGTCGATGCCGCCACCGCGATAGCGGCGGAGCATGTACGGCAGCGAGATCTCCGCGTCCTCAGCGGAGATCCGTGTCGTGTCGAGCCAGACCGCGGGGCGGCCGTCCGGAGTCAGGACGCCCTTCCCCTTGTCGACCTCGTCGACGATCGCCTGCGAGACCGCGTCGCGCGCACCGAGCGAATCGGTGAACTCCTCGCCCTCCGCATTCAGGAGCACAGCGCCGTAGGCGCGGGTCGTCTCGGGGATCGAGTAGCCCTGCATCGTGTCCGGCCACGCTCCGCCGTTCGGGTGGTACTGGAGCGCGTCCAGATCTCGCGCTTCGGCACCTGCGTCGAGGGCGATCCGCGTCACTTCACCGGTCGCGTTCGGATGGTTCGTGGAGAGCTCGCCCCGCGTCTCCGCTTCGAGATAGCAGCGCCCGCCGGCGGCGAGGACGATCGACGCCGCGTCGATGTCGACGGTGCCGACCTCCTTCGTCTCGAAAGTGGCTGTCAAGCCGTTCTCTCCCGGGCGCAGGCTGACGAGAGCATGATGAGGCAGCTCGGTTCCTGCCCCGGACTCGTGCGCCTCGCGCAATGCCTTCGTGATCGCTTGCCCGGTTCGATCTCCGACCTGCAGAAGCCGGTGCCGTGTCGCGCCGCCGCAGCGCGCGAGCCGATAGCCGCCGTTCGACCGAGTGAACTCGACACCGAGCTCCTCGAGCCAGTGAATCGCTGACGGCGCTTCGCTCGTCAGCACTCGGACGAGGCGCGGATCGGCGGTGTCGTGCGAGCTTCGCAGCACGTCCTCGGCATGGATCTCGGGCGAGTCGTCCTCCCCGAACGCAGCCTGGATGCCACCCTGCGCCTTGGCGGAGTTGCACGCCTGCAGCGTGGTCTTGGTCGCGAGCGCCACCCGTGCGCCGACCCGCTCGGCCGAGACGGCAGCCGCCAGTCCGGAGGCGCCGCTGCCGATCACGAGCACGTCAAAGGGGTCGCGGCGCCGCACAACGCTGCATGTTAACCGAATTCCTTATACCTGTCATTATCGTGCGTTATTCACGCAAGCCTGCGCGGCAAGGGCTGTAAACTCGCGCGATCCGATGGGCACGCTGGCCGAAATCGTCACCCCGAACTTCATCACCGTCGCGCCCGAGGACACGCTCGGCGAGGTGGCCGAACGCATGACGAGTCAGAACACCGGCGCGGTCGTCGTCAAGGACTTCGGGAGGATGATCGGCATCCTCACCGAGCGCGACATGCTCCGGGCCATGGCGGCTCGTGTGCACACGAGCGACGCTCGCGTCCGTGGGTGGATGACAGCCGATCCGATGACCGCGACAGCCGACATGACGTTCGACGACGCTGCCCAGGTGATGTTGGACAACGGCTTCCGCCACCTGCCCGTTGTCGACGGGTCGAACGTGCTCGGGATCGTCAGCCTGCGCCGAGTGATGGGCGGACGGCGGCGGCCGGCCCCCGAAGCCGTCTAGCTACAAGCGGACGCGATCCCCTTCACCACAACCGAGGCTGCCTGCTTCTGGCCGACGTGGACGCGGCGGAGTTGCTTCACGAGCTTTCCGTTCCCCTTGATCTCGGTCAGAGCTTCTTGCTCTGTCTCGGTCGGCTGGGTGCGGGCGAAGAGGCAGGAGAGCGGGCTCTTCTTGCCTCCGATCCAGCCCACGGCATAGAGGTACCTCAGCACCGGCTTGGAGTACGGGGCGTTCTTGTAGGCCGTCCGCGCACCCCCTGCCGGCACCTTCTGTGCCCCGGCGGCGGCGTTCAGCGTGGAGATAGCTGCTCCGCCCGAGGTCGGGAGCACCGACAGCTTCTGGCCGAACGCGCCAGTGAGCGAGGCGGTGAGCACCGCCATCGCGGCGACCAGGCTTGCGTACTCGACGAGCATCGCTACATCGTCCGTCCCGACGGGCCGTGAGTCAACCCACTCACCAGATGGAGCGCAGAAGCGACAATGCATCATCGGAGGACACGGGGCGCGGATTGGCCGCCGCTCCAGCACGAGCAGCGGTGTCCG
>JACCUU010000150.1 GCA_013811645.1 Actinomycetota bacterium
CGCAAGCCGTTCCAACGCCGCGGAGCGCTCTTCGGTCTTCATTCGCTCCTTGTCCACCTTCCGCTGGAGGAAATGCGCGATCCGGTCTCGAGCCTTCTCCCCGAGCTCCTCGGTCACCTCGCGACCCACGGTCCGATACCCCGCTTCGATCGCGAGCTGTGCGATCCCGGCGCCCATGGCGCCAAGGCCGACCACGCCGATGGTGCGAATCTCATGAGCGCTCACGACGCGCCAGCCTAACGGGCGCGGGTCAGCTGCGGCCCGGGTCAGCTCGAGAAGCGTCGGCACCGCGACTTCTCGTCAAGACGAGAATCGACGCCGGCGACGTATGCGAGTGGCCCTACGAGCACGAGGAATGCGATGAGGACATATCCAAACACACGCACATCGTGCGCCCTCTCCTTGATTAGCACCAGTCGGAGTGTCAACAGTCTCGATCAGATCAGCTGATCGAATGGCTCGTCCTCAAAGGCGTTCGATGACCCCTGCGATCGCCTGGCCCTGACCGATGCACATCGTCGCCATGCCGTAACGCGCCTCACCGCGCTCCAGCTCGCTGAGCAGGGTCGCGGTGATCCGCGCGCCCGTCGCGCCGAGTGGGTGGCCGAGCGAGATGCCGCCCCCGTTCGGATTGACGTCACCGGACTCCCAGCGTTCGTGCAGGTCAGTGTCGGCGAGGAATTGGAGCACAACGGACGCAAAAGCCTCGTTCACCTCGATGACCGAGATGTCGTTCCACGTCAGCCCGGCCTTGCCGAGCGCGCGTGCGCACGCTTCAGGGTTCCCGTGCAGCATCCGGTACGGGTCGACTCCCGAGATCCCGAAGGAGACGAATCGGCCGCGAGGCGTCAGCCCGAGCCGCTCCATGGCCTCCCCGCTCGCGAGCAGCATCGCGGCGGAGCCGTCCACGATCGAGCTCGAGTTCCCGGCGGTCACGACTCCGTCCGTCTTGAAAGCGGGCTGGAGCGTGGCGAGCTTCTCGATCGATGTGTCCCGGCGGGGAGTCTCGTCGACCGCGAAGAGAACGACGGCGCCCGCGGCGCTCGCCTCGATGGGCACGATCTCGTGCTCGAACCGACCCTCGTCGATCGCGGCGATCGCCCGGCGATGCGACTCGTACGCGTAGGCATCGAGCTCTTCCCGCGTCTGTCCCCATTCCTCGGCGATCACCTCTGCCGAGATTCCCTGCGGCACGATCGGCCAGCGCTCACCGATCTTCTCGTTGACGGCGCCCCAGCCGGCCTCGCCGAGATTCGAGCCCATCGGCACGCGGGTCATGTGTTCCACGCCCGCTGCGACGACCAGGTCGAGATGACCGGCCTGCACGGCAGATGCGCCGTTGAAAGCGGCTTGCAGGGACGACCCGCACTGGCGATCGATAGTCGATGCGCACACGGTCTCGGGCCAGCCTCCGACGAGCACCGCCTGCCTACCCACGTTGAGCGCTTGCTCGCCGATCTGGGTCACGCACCCCATCTGGACGTCTTCGATCTCACCGGGCTCGACGTCGAGCCGGTCGAGGAGACCGTTCATGACCTGGGCCGCGAGCTCCTCTGCCCGAATCTCCGAGAGCGAGCCGTTTCGTCTCCCGATGGGAGAGCGAACGGCATCGACGATGTACGCGTCTCTAGCCATGGTCACAGCATAGAGCCGCCACTCGCCTGGAACGCCCGTCAGCTCCTGCGGCCCACGATCCTTCGAAGGTAAGACCCGAGCCGGCCGCCGAGATTGGCGGCGACGAGCTCGCACTCGGCATCCCTTGTCGCGCTCACCGCAGTTCGGCTCGCCGTAACGATCCAGATCTTCGTCCAGGAGCTGACGAAAGCGCGTCGCGAGCAGGTCGCCGGGGCGAGCGCGGCACAGAGCGAACAGGCACCATTCAGCAATGGCCGAGTCGGTCTGGGACTATCCGCGCCCGCCGCGTGTCGAACCGTCGTCTCGCCGTATCCGCGTCGAGCTCGATGGCGATGTCGTCACGGACACGACTCGTGCATATCGCGTGCTCGAGACGAGCCACCCGCCCGTTTACTACGTGCCGGTCGACGACGTGACGCCCGGCGCGCTGATCCCTACGGGCGGGCGCACGACGCATTGCGAGTGGAAAGGCACCGCGTCCTACTACGACGTCGTCGTGCGCGCTCGACGGGTCGATCGCGCGGCCTGGACGTACCACGATCCGCGTCCTGGCTTTGGGCAGATCCGCGATGCAGTGGCGTTCTACCCCGGCCGGATGGACGCTTGCTTGGTCGACGACGAGCTCGTGCTCGCACAGGCTGGCGACTTCTACGGCGGCTGGATCACGTCCGACTTCGTCGGCCCCTTCAAGGGCGAGCGCGGCACCTCCGGCTGGTAGCCGGCAGTCGCCCCTCGAGCTGCCGCGCGGAGGGCATTGGTGCGCCCCTCCCCACTACCTGAGCTGTGAACGCGAGGTCGCCGCGTCGCGCGTGCCGAACCCTACGGCACATCCATCGCGAGAAACTCTCCCATCTACACTCCTGCCATGGTCACGACCGCTGTCGCGCGGAAGCTCCTCATCGGGGGCGAGTGGGTCGAGACGG
>JACCUU010000174.1 GCA_013811645.1 Actinomycetota bacterium
CTCGGACGGATCGGCCACTATGGGCTACTCCTTCTCGGAGTCGCGCATGTCGTCGAGCGCAGCACGACCCTGGTCGTGCACATCGGCTCTCCGCTCCTCGACGGTCTCTTCCGGAGGCTCCGGCGCCTCGGGAGGTTCCTCCGCCCGCGACTCGGCGAGCTTACGGCGAAGCTCGTCCGCGGGATCGCCGCCCGCTGCCGGCGGTCCGAAGGGCTCCACGAGAGCGGGTTCCCGGCGGTGCTTCAATCGACGCGCGAGCGCGCCGATCCCGACCGTCACGACGAGCCACATCAGAAGCCTCCGCATCGACCGATGGTACCGCCCTGAGGGGAAGACGTCCGGCGGACGTAGGGCCAGGCATGCTTGGCCCTTACCGCCGCGGTTCTGGCCCGCCTTCCTGCTACCATCCCGCGGCTTCCTGCCTCGCATCTGCCCACCCGTTCCCGGTGGTGTCAGAAGTGGCGAGGCCGACCAGACCGAAGGAAGGAGACACGGGAACCTGTGACCGGGTACGAGATTCTGCTGCTGCTCGACCCCGACCTGGAGGAGGATCGTCAGGGTGAGGTCGTCACGCGAACCCGCGAGTTGGTCGAGAAGGCCGGAGGCTCATGGGACGTGCACGACGTTTGGGGCCGGCGCAAGCTGGCGTACGAGATCGCGCACAAGGGTGAGGGTTTCTACCACCTGCTGCAGTTCACCTGCGAGGCGGGGACGCTGGACGAGATCTCGCGCGTGCTTCGAATCGACGACGGCGTCCTTCGCCACATGGCGACACGTCGGATCGAGGGGAGTCCCGCGCGGCCGGTAGCGGTGGGCGCTCCGACGCGCGAGGATGCAGGCACCGCATCCCCAGCCGACGGACAAGGCGCCGGGCCGGTCGACGGACCTGCTGACGTGGCCGCTGACGCCGTCGACGAGCCGATCGAGGAAGAGGAGGAGTAACGACATGGCCGGAGATCTGAACCGCGTGATTCTCGTCGGGCGCCTGACGCGCGACCCGGAGCTTCGTCATCTCCCGTCCGGCACACCGGTGCTCGAGATGGGCGTTGCCGTGAACGGCCGTCAGCAGGACGACGGCGGAAGCTGGGTGGACAAGCCGAACTTCTTCGACGTCAAGGTGTACGGCAACCAGGCGGAGATGCTCTCGCAGCATTTGACGAAAGGTCGCCGCATCGGCATCGACGGACGGCTCGACTGGCGCTCCTGGGAGGCCCAGGACGGCAGCAAGCGATCGAAGGTGGACGTCGTCGCGCAGAGCGTGCAGTTCCTCGACAGCCGCGGAGATCAAGAGCAGGGAGGCCAGCAGTACGTGCCTGCGGGAGCCGCCGCGAGCGCCGGAGGGGCCGACTTCCCGCCCTCGCCCGCGGACGACGACATTCCGTTCTAGCGATGGCCGGCAAGAAACCGCAACAGCGCAGACGTACGGGGCCGACCACGGCTCCGGGGCGAAGGAAGAGCTGCCACCTCTGCCGCGACAAGGTCGCGGAGGTCGACTACAAGAACCTGGCTCAGCTCCGGCGCTACATCTCTGAGAAGGGCAAGATTCGCTCGCGGCGTATCACCGGCGCCTGCCGTCGTCATCAGCTGCAGGTCGCCGGCGCGGTGAAGCGAGCGCGGGAGATGGCCCTCCTGCCCTACGTGTCCCAGTAGGCCGATGCAGATCATCCTGCTCAAGGACGTCGAGAAGCTCGGGCTGCGCGGGGACGTGGTCGATGTGGCGCGCGGCTACGCGCGGAACTACCTGCTTCCGCGCAAGCTCGCCGAGGTGGCGACGCCGGCTCGAGTGACGGAGCTCGAGCGGGTCGAGGCGCAGCGCGCCACGCGCGAGGCCCGGAGCACCGAGCAAGCCCACGAGATCGCCGAGCTGCTCGCGCAGACGGTTCTCCGCTTCGACGTCAAGTCCGGCCCGACCGGCTCGTTGTTCGGATCGGTCACGCCCACCGATATCGCCGACCGGATCTGGACGGAGCACAAGGTGCGGGTCGATCGGCGGAAGATCGAGATCGACCCGATCAAGCGCATCGGCCGCTACGCGATCCCGATCGTCCTCTTCGAGGACGTACAGGTCGAGGTGAAGACGCTGGTCGTCCCGGAAGGCGAAGAGCTCCCGCCCGAGGAGGAGCTCGCG
>JACCUU010000182.1 GCA_013811645.1 Actinomycetota bacterium
ATGAAGACGTATTCAGCCAAGCCTGGTGAGATCGAGCGCGAGTGGTTCGTCGTCGATGCCGACGGACAGACGCTCGGACGTCTCGCCACGCGCATCGCGGACACCTTGCGCGGCAAGGGCAAGCCGCAGTACACGCCGCACGTCGACACTGGCGACTTCGTCGTGGTAGTCAACGCCGAGAAGATCGCCGTTACCGGCTCGAAACTGGACACGAAGATCTACTACCGACACTCCGGATATCCCGGCGGCCTTCGCCAGCGCACCCTGCGGGAGCAGCTCGAGCGCAGGCCGACCGAGGTCCTGCGAAAGGCCGTGAAGGGAATGCTGCCGAAGAACAAGCTCGCTGCGGCTCAGCTGCGCAAGTTGAAGATCTACGCGGGAACCGAGCATCCGCACGCCGCGCAGGCGCCGAAGGAGATGCCGCTTTCATGAGCGATATCGCCCAGTACCTCGGCACCGGCAAGCGCAAGACGTCGGTCGCGCGAGTGATCCTGCGACCCGGGGACGGGAAGAGCTGGATCAACGGCCGCACGCTCGAGGAGTACTTCCCCCGCTCCGCGCACCGAAAGATGGTCATGGCTCCGCTCGAGGTCGCAGAAGCTGCCGGGACGTATGACCTCAGGGTTCGGGTGCACGGTGGCGGCGTCTCGGGACAGGCAGGAGCCGTCAGGCACGGAATCGCCCGCGCGCTCGTCGAGGCCGATCCCGAGATCCGGGTTCCGCTCAAGCGCCAGGGCTTCCTGACTCGCGATGCGCGCATCGTCGAGCGGAAAAAGGCGGGTCTGCACAAGGCACGCAAGGCTCCGCAGTTCTCGAAGCGTTAGAGGCTTGATGTGAAATTGACGGCGGGCCGGACGACGGCCACGACGCTGCACCGGATCGCCACCTTCCCTCGCCGTCCAGGCTTACCAGCCTGCACGACGAGTGAGTGCGTCGCCCGGCTTGGTCGTGACCGCCCCCGACGCCGCGTCAATCTCACATCAAGCCTCTAGGTTCGGCCGCGGTGGCGCGGCGTTACTTCGGAACGGACGGGATCCGCGGGATCGTCGGCGAAGACCTGACCCCTGCCCTTGTGGAAAAGATCGGTCGGGCGGCTACGCTCTGGGCGAAAGCCGCTGGAAACGATCGAAAAGGGTCTGACCCCGGCCGTGTCCTCATCGGACGGGATACCCGGGGGTCCGGGCCCGAGCTCGAGGCGGCGCTTGCGCGCGGGATCTCGTCGGCGGGCTGGACGGCGGTTCTCGGCGGCGTGCTGCCAACGCCCGCGGTCGCGCTCCTGGCGGAGGATCTCGGCGCCGTCGTCTCGGCCTCGCACAACCCGCCGTCCTACAACGGCGTCAAGCTCTTCGACGGCGAGGGCCGCAAGCTCGCAGACGACGACGAGGAGGCGATCGAGGCCCTGCTGGAGACGCCTGCGAACGGCGCTGCCGGCTCGGTCGAGCGAGTCGACGACGCTGCACAGCGGTACACGCGCCACATCCGCGAGGGTTTCGGCTCGGATCTTTCGGGCCTGCGCATCGCCGTGGACTGCGCCAATGGCGCGTACGCACACCTCGCGCCGGGGGTCTTCGAAGAGCTCGGCGCCGAGGTGCACGCGATCGGCATCGAGCCCGACGGAACGAACATCAACGTCGGCAACGGCGCGACCGATCTGAACGCCTTGCAACGGACTGTTACGAGGCTGGATCTCGATCTTGGAGTCGCCTTCGACGGCGACGGCGATCGCATGCTCGCGGTCGACGAGCGTGGTGAGCCGCTCGCCGGGGATCAGATTCTCGCGATCCTCGCCCTCGCCCTCGGGGTCGATCTCGTAGCTGTCACGGTGATGACGAACCTCGGCTTTCACCGCTTGATGGCAGAACGTGGCATCCGTGTCGTCACCACCCCGGTCGGCGACCGCTACCTGCTCGAAGCCCTGCACCGCGACGGCGGCCTGCTCGGCGGAGAGCAGTCCGGCCACGTCGTCTGGCTCGGAAACCACGTGACCGGAGACGGGCTGGCCGCGGCACTCCTGCTCTGCCGCGCGCTCGCCGGTCGCAAGCTGAGCGACGCGGCGGCGGTAATGCCTCGCTACCCGCAGGCGAAGCAGAATGTCAAGGTGTCACGCCGTGAGCTCCCGCAGTCCGTTCTGGACGAGGCCGACCGCCTCACCGAGGAGCTGGCCGGAAGCGGACGCGTCCTGGTCCGTCAGTCCGGAACAGAACCGCTTGTCAGAGTCCTTGCGGAGGCTGAAACTGCGGCAGAAGCAGGGAAAATCTGTGCTAGCATCGCCGCGCTCGT
>JACCUU010000195.1 GCA_013811645.1 Actinomycetota bacterium
GCGCCAGCGCGAGCAGCCCCAGCGGGGCGAGCAACGGCCCGGTCATGAACAGCAGTCCCCAACGGGCGTCTCGCCAGGAAACGGCGATCCAGCCGAGCGCGAGCAGCCCGTACAGGACTGCGGCGCCCTCTGCGACGTTGCCGAGCGGAAAGAGCGGAGCGGCCAGAGCGACTGCAAGCCCTACCCGCGGCAGGCGCCAGGCGGCGAGCGCGGCAACGAGCGTGATGGCGACGACGAGCACGGGCGGCCAGAAGGGGAGCAGCGTCGCCCCCTGTGCGGCGCTCACCGCCGCCAGGCCGACGGGAGCGAAGCGGCGTCCGAGCTCGCGCGGACCAGTGGCGGGAACCGCAGTCGCCTGTGGACGATTCCGTGCCTGACGAGGAGCGTCCTTGCGAATCGCGCTCCGCAGGTCGGATGCGAGCGCAGACGCACGCGGTCTCCGCTCGGGATTCGGCGCAAGCGCGCCCTCCACCACCGCGACCAGCCGGCGGGGGAGATCGCGACGCTCGGCGATGAGCGGCGGCGCGCCAGCTTCGATCGCGCGCGCGACTTCCTGGAGCGGAACGCCCCAGAACGGGTGTCGTCCCGCAAGCGCCTCCCAGAGCAGGACGCCGACGGCCCAGACGTCGCTCTCCGGCGTCGCTTCGGCGCCCGCAAGCCGCTCCGGAGCGATGTACGCGAGGGTCCCGGGCACGTCTCCGACGGCCGTCAGCGTGTCCGCCCCGTCGAACTGCGCGAGCCCGAAGTCCAGTAGGCGGACGGCGATCTCGTCGCGCTCCTCGAGCAGGAGGTTGGAGGGCTTGACGTCGCGATGGACGATGCCCGTCCGGTGCGCGTGTGCGAGGGCGTCGAGAACCTGGGCTGCGACCTCGACGGCGTCGTCGTCCGAGAGGCCGTCCGTCCGCATCGTCTCGCGCAAGGTTCGTCCGGCCACGTACTCGTAGGCGATGTAGACGTGGCTCGAGTCGTGTCCGACGTCGTAAGCCCGCACGCAGCGTTCGTGGCGCAATCGCCGCGCCGCCAGGGCTTCACGCTCGGCGCGAGCCGCTGCCTTTCCTTCACGGGGGATGATCTTCAGTGCGACGTCGAGGCCCGTGCGCTCGTCGCAGGCGAGCCAGACGGAGCCCGAGCCTCCGCTTCCGAGCGGACGTACCGGCCGATAGCGCCCGAGCACGAGCTCATGGGTGGATGGGGCGATCGCGACGGACGACACGGCTAGCGCCCACTTGGCCGCCGTACGGCGAACTCCTTCGAGCTCCGAGGCAGAGGTGAGGCTCAAGGGCCTGGCCCCAGGTTCTGGAGCCATGCTGAGCCCCATCACCAGATTCCAGGGGTCAGGCCTCAGCCTCACCCCCCCGGGTCTCGCACGATTTCCAGCGCTTTGCCCCTTCAGAGCTGCGCCACTTTCCGACCAGACATCTAGAGTGGCGGCGGGGCAGATGGCGTGACGACCCGCGACGACGACATCCTCGACTTCGACTTCTTCGGCGAGGAGGAGCCGCCGTCGTGGGAGGAGCCGCCCGACTCGGGGTCCGGCCCGCCGCGCGATCGTCCCCCGCGAGGACGGCGCCCGCGCTTTCGCTCGTCCGGCAACCTGACTCCACTGCTCCGGCTGGTAGGGCTGATCGCTCTGGCGATCCTCATCGTGGTCCTGCTCGCCGTGTGGGTCGAGGGGTGTGCCAGCGACCGGAAGTCCGAGCGCTACCGCGACTACACCACCGACATAGGCGCGATCGGGAATGCCTCTGCGCGCCTCGGCCAGCAGCTCGCCACCACCCTGACGACCCCGGGGCTGAAGCTGGAGGATCTCGACGCCAAGCTGGGCGGGTTCGTGCAGACGGCGGAAAGTCAGACGCAGGCCGCGGAGGATCTCGGATCGCCAGGCCCGCTGCACGATGCCCACGAAGGCGCGATCGAAGCTCTCCAGTACCGAGTCAACGGCCTCAGCGGCCTCCAGACCGCGTTCCAGGAGACTGCCGGTGTAACGGACGCCACCGTCGCCGGCCAGGAGCTCTCGGCCCAGACCCGGCGTTTGCTCGCAAGCGACGTCGTCTGGGAGGATTCGTTCCGGGCGCGGGCCCAGGAGGTCTTCGAGTCCGAGGAGATCGAGGCGATCGAGGCTCCCACGTCCGTGTTCGTTCCGGCTGACGAGGTGACCACTCCCGGTGCCCTGGCCGCCATCTGGCAGCGCATCCAGGGCGCGTCGACCGGCGGCACGCCGTCGGGGCTGCACGGAAGCGGAATCTCGTACGTCAAAGCACTCCCGAGCGGCCAGCTGCTCTCGACGACCACCGAAGCGACGATCCTCGTCACCGACGAGCTTGCATTCGAAGTCGGGGTCGAGGACACCGGGGACAGTCAGGAGGTCCGGCTCACGGTCACCCTGACGATCCCCAAGCAACCCGACCCGATCGTCCAGACGAAGACGATTCCGCTCATCGATCCGGGCGAGACGAAGGCGGTGACGTTCCGGATCGGAACGCTCGTGCCGTTCGGCGAGCAGATCTCGGTCAAGGTCGACGTCGACCCCGTGCAGGGCGAGACGAACACGGCGAACAACACGGCCGAGTACCCGGTCATCTTCTCGCTTCAGCTTTGACGGTCTCTCTTGCGGTAGCGGCCGCGGCCGCTGTGACGGCGGTGCTCGCGCTCGTCGTCGGGCTCGTGCTGTGGCGGCGACTTGCCCGAATCGAGACCGGCCAGGCGGTGATCCTCGGCAGCGGACGTGGCGATCTCCTCGACTTCGTCGTGTCCCTGCAGACGCGAATCGACGACTTGCATCGTGCCGTCGACGAGGTTGCGACCGGCCTCTCGCGCGTCGACCGGCGGGTCGACGGCTCGGTGACGAACACAGCGGTCGTCCGCTTCGACGCCTACGAGGGCACAGGCGGTCAGCAGTCCGCCTCTGTGGCCCTTCTCGATGCGACCCGCACGGGCACGATCGTCACAGCCATCCAGGGACGCGACTACGCGCGGATCTACGTCAAGGACCTCGATCGCGGACGATCCTCGGTCGCGCTCTCACCCGAGGAGCAAGAAGCGGTCGAGCGCGCGATGTCCAGGTAGGGGCGAGGCGAGCCTCGCCCCTGCGGGCTAGGCCGCGGCGGCCCCGACGCCTGGCAAGTATGTGCGCCAGACTTCCGGGATCGACTCCGTCGTCAGGCGGATGAACAGCACCGGGGTCGGCGGTCGGGGAGTGGTACGAAGCGTCATGCTCGTCTCCTCGAGCAGGCGGTCGCCCTTGCTGTGATTGCACGGGGCGCACGAGGCCACGACGTTCTCCCACACCGACGTGCCGCCGCGCGACCGTGGCACGACATGGTCGAGCGTGAGCCGATTCGAGCCCGATCCGCAGTACGCGCACTGCCAACCGTCGCGTGCGAAGAGGACGCGCCGCGAGATGCGTCGGGTCACTCCGCGAGGGACCCGGACGTATGTCTTCAGCCGAATCACGTTCGGCCGGGCGAAGTTCGTCGTTGCTGAACGAAGCGGGCGATCATGACTCTCCAGGACCTCCGCCTTGCCCTTCCACACGAGAACGTGCGCACGGCGGAGCGAGCAGACATTCAAGGGCTCGTAGCTTGCGTTGAGGACGAGTACCCGTTCCACCGCGCGCGCAGCGTAGCAGCCGTTTCCTCCTGCTCTAGCGCGATTCCGAGCTGATCATGCGCATATCGTGCAACATTAGTGCATAATAATCCTCATGGCGACCGCAGCCATCGTCGGTACCTCGGGCTACACGGGCCAGGAAACGCTGGACCGCGTACTCGCCCATCCGGGCCTTGAGCTCTATGCGCTCGGCTCGGACACGCTCGCCGGGCAATCCGCGGACTCGCTCGACCCGAGGCTCGGCCGCAACGGGTGGCGCCGAATCCCGCGCTTCATCACGAACGACGCAGCGCTGTCGTGTGGCGCCGACGTCGTCTTTCTCTGCCTCGACCACGAGAAAGCCGCGCCGATCGCCCCTCCCACTCGTGGCGTCGTGGTCGATCTCTCCGGAGCGCACCGCTTCCGAGATTCGCACGTCTACGAGTCGTGGTACGGGTTCGAGCATCCGGCCTCCGCGTCCCTTTCGTCTTGGTCGTACGGCCTTCCGGAGGTTGTCCCGCCCACGGAACGGCTCGTCGCCAATCCCGGGTGCTACGCGACGGCTGCGCTCCTCGCCCTTGCCCCGATCCGAGACCTGATCGAGCACGATGCCGTCTTCGTCGACGCCATGTCCGGAATGACTGGAGCGGGCCGCTCACCGAAGTCGACTTCGCATGCGGGAGCGGTTCTGGAGAACGTCGTCCCGTACGACGTTGGCACGCATCGCCACGCCCCGGAGATCGCCTCGGTTCTCGGCTTCCCGGTGGCGTTCGTGCCGCATCTCCTTCCGGTCCGGCGCGGGCTGATCGCCACCTGTTACGTGCGCTCTCGTGGCGTCGATCTCCGTGCCGCTCTCGCGGAGCACTACGCGGACAGCCACGTGGTCGCGGTGCTCGCGCCGGGGCTCGTCCCCGAGCTTGCGCGCGTCCAGCACACGGACGGCGCGGAGGTCGGCGTCTTCGAGGATCGATCGACCGGTGGAACGATCGTCATTTGCGCGCTCGACAATCTCGGCAAAGGCGCCGCAGGACAGGCGGTTCAGAACGTCAATCTTCTCTTCGGCTTCGAGGAGACCATGGGCCTCAGGCTCTCCGGGGTGCTCGTCTAGTGCGCCGTCTCGGAAGTCGTTGATGATCCTGGCGCGCGAAAAGCACGTCCGGCAAGGACGCAGGGAGGGCCAATATGCAGGCATATTGGCCCGAATGAGGACGCGGCCGGGCGCCGCTTTGCAGCCGCCCGGGTCGCAAGCTACTTCCGGGACGGCGCACTAATGTCGGTCACCGCCGCCAGGGGCTTCGTTGCGAACGGGGTACGGGCGGGAATCCGGCGCTCCGGGCTCGACCTTGCGCTCGTTCGCTCGCTGCCGGCTGCGGTGGGCGGCGCGGTGTGGACGACGAATCGGGTGCAGGCCGCTCCTGTCACGGTCTCCCGTCGGCATCTCGAGGTCGCGGAGCCACAGGCTGTCGTCGTCAACTCCGGGGTTGCCAATGCGGCTACGGGCGAGCGCGGGATCTCGGACGCGAACGACACTGCCCTCGAGGTCGCGGCTGCGCTCGGCATTCGCGCCGAAGAGGTGATCGTCCTGTCCACGGGGGTCATCGGGGTTCCGCTGCCGCTGGACAAGGTGCGATGCGGCGTGCGCGAGGCCGCGAAGTCCCTGGGCGCAGACGGATCGAGCGCCGCCGCGGAGGCGATCTTGACCACCGACCGAGGTTCCAAGCAGAGCTCGGTCGTAGGAGCCGGGTTCACAGTCGGAGGCATGGCGAAGGGCGCGGGGATGATCCATCCCCGGCTCGCCACCATGCTGGCTGTCGTCACGACCGACTTTCCTCTGGAACCGGGTGAGGCTGGCCCGCTCCTGCGTACGGCTGCGGACGCGACGTTCAACTGCATCTCGGTGGACGGGGAGTGCTCGACGAACGACGCCGTCGTGCTGCTGGCGAACGGAGCGAGTGAGCTATCGAGAGACTCGGCGGCGGACGAGGCATTTGCAGCCGCGCTCCACGGCGTCTGCGCCGATCTCGCGCGCCAGATAGTGGCCGACGGCGAGGGTTCGACGGTGTTGCTCGAGATCACCGTCTCGGGTGCCGTGTCGGACGACGAGGCCACTGCCGTCGCCCGCAGGATCGCAACCTCGCCGCTCGTCAAGACGGCGGCTTTCGGACATGACCCCAACTGGGGACGTGTGCTCGCCGCGGCGGGTTCCGCTCCCTGGAACGGTGGCTTCGCCCGGCTCCAGCCCGAGCTGCTGTCGGTCGCCTTCGACGGAACGCGGGTGTTCGAGCGAGGCGCGCCGACGGGGCTCTCGCCCGAGCTCACGGGCGCCGCCGTCTCCATCGACCTCGACCTCGGGCTCGGAGCCGGCTCCGCTGCGTACCTCGCCTCCGATCTGACCTACGACTACGTCCGGCTGAACGCGGAGTACACGACGTGAATGCACCCCTCCACCCTCACGGGCCGGCCGGCCCGTGACGCGAGTGGTCTTGAAGCTCGGTGGAAGCGTTGCCGCGAGCGCAGCTTTCCGCGCCCTCGAGCTCTTTCGTCGAGGCGACGAGGTGGTGGTCGTTCACGGCGCCGGGCCGCAGATCAGCGCCGAGCTCAGGCGGCGTGGAATTCCTGTCGAGTTCGTGGGCGGTCGTCGCGTCACAAGTCCAGCGGCTCTCGCTGTCGTGCGCGAGTCGCTGGTCGCCGTCGGGGCCGAGGCGTCCGCCGCCCTCGGCCCTGCGGCGCTTCCTCTGCTCGGGGACGAGATCGGACTCGAGGCTCGACCGCTTTCGGGGCTCGGCCTCGTCGGCGAGCCGGTTCCTTCGCGGCCCGCCGCGATCGAGGAGGCGCTCGCTGCGAGGCGGATCCCTGTCGTCGCGCCGATCGCTGTCGGTCCGCTGAACGTGAACGCCGACGAAGCGGCCGGCGCGCTCGCAGTGGGGCTTGGAGCGGATCGCATCGTCTTCGTCTCCGATGTACCCGGGGTGTTCGTGGACGGTGCGTGGGCCGATCGCATCGAGGCCGCCCGCGCCGACTCTCTCATCGCAGCGGGCGCGTTCGACGGCGGCATCGTGCCGAAGCTCCTCGCCGCTGTGCGGGCCGCCCGCGTCGGTGTCCGCGCCGAGATCGGAGCAACCGAGGTGCTCGGATGACCGCGCCGAGCAACAGTCTCTTGCAAGGAGTCGATCGGCTCCTTCCGACCTACCCGCGAGCGGATCTGACGATCGTGCGTGGCGAGGGTGCGAGGGTCTGGGACGACGAGGGGCGCGAGTATCTCGACTTCGGCAGCGGAATCGCAGTCGTCGGGCTGGGTCACTGTCACCCCGCGCCGCTGGTGGCAGCCCGCAGGCAACTCGAGCGGCTCTGGCACGCGTCGAATCTCTATCGCACGGAGTCCGCCGAGGAGCTCGCGGCCCGCATCTCCGATCGCTTCGGTGGAGCGCAGGCGTTCTTCTGTAACTCGGGCGCCGAGGCGATCGAGGCTGCGCTCAAGTACGCCCGCAAGGCCACGGGAAAGCCGGGCGTCGTCGCGCTCGACGGGAGTTTCCATGGCCGGACGTTGGGAGCGCTGTCCGTGACGGGACAGCCGGCGAAGCGCACGGCGTTCGCCCCGCTGGTTCCAGGGGTGCGATTCGTGCCGGCGAACGACATCGCGGCGCTTCGCGCAGCAGTCACCGAAAACGTGGGCCTCGTCCTCCTCGAGCCGATCCTCGGGGAAGGCGGCATCCACCCGTTGGACCCGGCGTTCCTGGAGGTCGCCACCGAGCTGCCCGCGCTGCTCTGCCTCGACGAGATCCAGACCGGTGTGGGCCGCACCGGTTCGTTCTTCGCGTTCGAAGCGCTGGGCATTCGGCCGGATCTCGTCGCACTGGCCAAGAGCCTCGCGAACGGGCTGCCGATCGGAGCGCTGCTCGTCGCCGATCACGCGGCCGGAGCGTTCGCCCCCGGCGACCACGGCTCGACCTTCGGTGGCAATCCGGTGAGCTGCGCCGCGGCCTCGGCCGTCGTCGACGCGGTCGACGACGAGCTGCTCGCCAATGTGCGCGAGCGCGGCGCGGTGCTGGCGGAGGGGCTTGCTTTGCTCCCGGGCGTCCAGATCGTGCGCGGGCGGGGACTTCTTCTTGGCGGGGTCGTCGAGGGAGGGGCAGCAGAGGTCGTCGAGTCGTGTCGAGAGAGCGGCCTGCTGATTCTCACCGCGGGCGAAAATGTCGTGCGGCTCGCTCCGCCTCTCACCATCGGAGCGGAGGAGATCACGGAAGCACTGTCCATTCTCGGCATGGCACTTCGAACGATGCGTAGCCGCATATATCGCTAATGTCACGCATACTATGAATCGACGCGACCGGCAGAACGCGATTCTTCGTCTCGTCCGTGAGCGGGCGCTCTCCACGCAGGCGGAGGTCGCGGCCGCGCTGAAGGATTCCGGTTTCGAGGTCGTGCAGACCACGGTCTCGCGCGACATCGCGGATCTCGGCCTCGTCAAGGTGCGCGCGCCGAGCGGACGGCTCGTGTACGCGCCCCCGGGAACGAGCGACTCCGACCGCCTGCGCGCGCTCGGGGCCGCCATGCGGCGATACGCCGTGAGCCTGGAAGCGGCAGGAACCCTCGTCGTCGTCAGCACGCCGTCCGGGTACGCCAACGCCCTCGCTCAGGCGATCGACGAAGCGGGTCATCCGGGTATCGCAGGCACCCTGGCCGGGGACAACTCGATCCTCGTCATCGCCCGCGACGGGACGCCTGCCGCGAATCTCGCGGACGAGCTCACGGGATATCTCCTTCAGGGCGCCGCGTGAACGGGACCGCCGTCGTCGCCTACTCGGGCGGGCTCGACACGAGCTGCATCCTCGCGTGGCTGAAGGAGGACCCATACGCATTCGACAAGGTCGTTGCGGTGCTGGTCGACGTGGGCCAGGAGTTCGATCTCGACGAGTCGATCGTGCGAGCCGGAGCCGCCGGCGCCGAAGACGTTCTCGTCCTCGACCGCAAGGACGCGTTCGCGGAGGAGCAGTGTGCGCTCGCGATCGCGACGAATGCGCTCTACGAAGGAAAGTACCCTCTCGTCTCGGCGCTCTCGCGACCGGTCATCGCCCAGGCCGTCGCCGAGATCGCCCTCGAGCTCGGCGCAGAGGCTGTCGTCCACGGCTGCACGGGAAAGGGCAACGACCAGCTCCGCTTCGAGCTTGCGTTCAAGGCGAACTACCCGGGAGTGCGGGTGATCGCGCCCCTCCGCGATCGGATCTCGACGCGCGACGAGGAGATCGAGTACGCGCTCGCCCGTGGCATCCCGGTCGTGCAGACGGCCGCATCGCCGTACTCCATCGACGAGAACCTCTTCGGGCGGGCCATCGAGGCCGGGGTTCTCGAGGATCCGTGGAACGCTCCTCCAGAGGAGCCGTACGCGCTCACGTCCGACCCCGCCTCGGCTCCTGCTCCTGTCGAGATCGTCGTGGGCTTCGAATGTGGGCTGCCGGTCTCGCTCGATGGAGAGGGGCTTCAGCTCGCCGCGCTCGTCGCTGCGCTGAACCACCTCGCCGGCGTGTACGGGATCGGCCGCATCGACATGATCGAGAACCGGTCCGTCGGCATCAAGAGCCGCGAGGTGTACGAGGCTCCGGGCGCGATCGCGTTGATCACGGCGCACTCCGCGCTCGAGGACGTTGTTCTGACCAGGGACGAGTCCCGGCTCAAGCGGCCGCTCGAGCAGCGCTGGACGGAACTGGTCTACGAGGGACGCTGGTTCAGCCCGGCGCGCGAGGCGATCGATGCGTTCGTCGCGTCGACACAGGAGCTGGTCACCGGTGACGTGCGCCTCGAGCTGCGACCGAACGCGGCCGTCGTCACCGGAGCGCGCTCGCCGCACATGCTCTACGCGGCCGAGCTCGCCTCGTACGGCACGGGCGAGACCTTCCCGCACGATGCGGCGGAGGGGTTCATCCGGATCTCGTCGCTGGAGACGGAGCTGCACGCCGCGCGGAAACGCGCCAAGATCACGGTGTGACGACCTGGAAAGGGCGGGTAGGCGAGCACCTCGACCCGCAGGTGTGGGAGTTTCTCCGCGCCGACGACGCCCAGTTGCTCGCGTACGACTGCGAGGCAACGGCGGAGCACGCACGGCGGCTCGCTGATGCCGGCTTGTTGAGCGGCGACGAGCTGGACGATGTCGAGAGTCGCCTCGCCGAGATCGCGCAAGCTCCCGAGGGCTATCTCGACTCGGACGAGGACGTGCATACGGCGATCGAGCGTCTGCTCGGCGACGTCGGACGCAAGATCCATGCTGGCCGCTCGCGCAATGACCAGGTTGCCGCTGCCCTGCGGCTGTACGTGCTGGATGCGTGCGCGGAGGCGCGAGATGCGATCGACTCGCTCGCGCTCGTCGTCCTCTCGTTCGCGGAGTCCGAGGCGTCGACGCTCATGCCCGGCTACACGCACCTGCAACGGGCGCAGCCGATCACGCTCGGCCACCACCTGCTGGCGTGGGTGGAGATGCTCGACCGCGACCGGGCACGGTTTGCCGCGGCCGCCGAGGCCGCGTCCGAGAGTCCCCTCGGTGCCGGCGCGCTCGCGGGCTCGACTCTCGAGCTGCCACAGCCGCCGCGGCAGATGCGCAACTCGATCGATGCAGTCGCCGACCGTGACTTCGCGCTCGACTACCTCTACGCGGCGACGGTGCTCTTCACTCACCTCTCGCGCATCGGCGAAGAGGTCGTCTTGTGGGCGACCGCGGAGTTCGGGTTCGCGCGGCTTCCCGAGACCGCCGCTACCGGGTCGTCGATGATGCCACAGAAGCTCAATCCGGACGTTGCTGAGCTCGCCCGCGGCAAGGCCGGCACCGCTATCGGCCGGCTCACAGGGCTGCTCGCGACGGTGAAAGGGCTTCCGCTGGCATACGACCGCGACCTGCAGGAGGACAAGACGCCGGTGTTCGCGACGCGCCGTGACGTCCGGCTTGCGCTCGGCGCGCTCACCGTCCTCGTCAGCGGGCTCGAGGTCGATCGCGAGCGGATGGCGACAGCGGCGTCCGATCCACTGCTTTTCGCGACGGACGCCGCGGAAGCGCTGGTGCGAAAGGGAACCCCGTTCCGCGATGCCCATGAAGCGGTAGCCGCCCGCGTCCGCGAGGGCACCTTCAGGCGACCTCGGACGAGAGCTGGGCGGCCCGCGCCGGGGCCCGGTGGGATCCAGGAGGCGCTCGTGGAAGCCCGCCGCCGTTTCGCCGACGACTTCTGACCGTGCACGAGAAGGAGATCGAGATCCGCTGGCGCGACGTGGACTCGTACCTGCACGTGAACAACGCGGTCTACGCGACGTACCTCGAAGAAGGTCGGGAGGAGTGGCTCGGGCAGACGCTCGGCGATGCCGGGAGCACCTGGGACTACGTTCTCGCGCGGGTCGCGATCGACTTCCGCCGTGAGCTCCGGCTCGAGGACGAGGCGGTCGTCGTCTCGTGTCGCCTCGAGCGGATCGGCAACTCGAGCCTCACGCTAGAGGAGCAGATCCGGACTCGGAGCGGTGAGCTGGCGGCCGAGGCGGAAGCCGTGCTCGTGGCACGGGACGCCAGCAGCGGGCGGTCGCGTCCGCTGAACGAGCGCGAGCGGGAGACATTCGAGCGCGCTCTGTGACATGGCGTCCCTGCGGCGACGTATCGCAGGCGACACCTACCCGCGGAGGATCCCATGAAGCGCCTGTTGCTCGCCGTTGCCGCTCTCTTCACCGTCGTCGCCCTCGCAGGCGCTGTCGGACTGCCGGATCTCGCCGGAGCGCAGGACGCCCCCGAAGGGGACACCATCACGGTGACCGGCGTGGGCTCGGTCGAAGCCGTGCCGAACGAGGCTCAGATGTCGTTCGGAGTCGAGACGCGCGCGCCGACGGCGAAGGCCGCTGTCGCAGCGAACGCGGATGCGATGCGCCGGATCATCAACGCGCTTCGCCAGGCGCGAGGACGCGAGCTCGCGACGCAGTGGGTCAGCGTCTATCCCGTTACGAATGACACGGGTGCCGTGGATGGATACTCGGCCTCGAACAGCGTGTCGGCAACGTCGGACGTCGACGACGCAGCAGCGCTGATCGACGCAGCCGCCGAGGCTGGGGCGAACCAGATCTCGGGGCCTGGCCTGAGCTCGAGCAACGCCGAGGCGCTCTACCGACAGGCGCTCGGCAGGGCGGTCGCCGAGGCGCGAGCGCGCGCCGAGGTGCTCGCGAAGGCCGCGGGCCGGTCGCTCGGAGAGATCACGAGCATCTCCGAGTCGACTGCAACTCCGTACCCGTACGCGGAACGCGCTGCGCTGGACGCCGCCTCGACGCCGATCGTTCCTGGCGAGCAGGAGACGAGCGCGAGCATCACGGTCACTTTCGCCCTCCGCTAGGTCGGTGACGAAGAGGGGTCAGCCCGTGGGGTCTGACCCCTTCGGGATGATGCGCGCGTGTCCCAGCTCGAGCCGGATCGCTCTACGCGCGTCTCGACGCTCGAGCTCTTCTTCGACCTCGTCTTCGTCTTCACGATCACCCAGCTGACCGCCGTCCTGGTGGAGGGTGGAGACGCCGCCGCGCTCGCGCAGGTCGTCGTGATGCTCGCGGTGATCTGGTGGATGTACGACGGCTTCGCGTGGCTGACGAACGCGATCGCCACCGACCACCTTCGTCACCAGCTACTTCTCTTGGGCGGCATGGGGGCATTCCTCCTGGTCGCGCTCGCGGTGCCCGATGCCTATCAGGGCGAAGGCCTCGCTTTCGGGATCGGATACCTCGCCGTCGTCGTCCTGCACGGAGGCATGTACCTTCGCGGCACATCGCTCTCCGAGGTACGAGCGATTCTGCGGTTGGTGCCGTTCAACCTTGCGGCAGCGGTGCTCGTACTCGTCGGCGGGGCATGGGGCGGCACTGTCCAATGGCTGCTCTGGGGAGCGGCTGCCCTGCTGCTCTGGGTCACGCCCTGGTTCACCTCGACGGAGGGCTTCGTCATCGTCCCGGAGCACTTCGTCGAGCGACACGGGCTTGTGATCATCGTCGCGCTCGGCGAGTCGATCGTTGTCATCGGCGTGGCCGCCCGGCTCGAGCTCGACGCCGGCCTCGCGTTCGTCGCCCTGCTCGCTCTCGCCCTCGCGGCCTCTCTCTGGTGGCTGTACTTCTCCGACGAGGACGCAGTCGAGCGAGCGATGGTGGACGCGCCGCCAGAGCGCCGCCCGCGACTTGCTCTGACCGCATTCGGCTACTGGCACTACGGGCTCTTGTTGGCGATCGTCGCGGTCGCAGCGGGTCTCAAGAAGTCTGTCGGAGATCCGTACGACCCGCTCGACGTGTGGATCGCCGCGGAGTTCGCAGGAGGCACGGCACTCTTCGTCGCCTCCGAGGTCGGTTTCAGGCGAACGCTCGGGCTCGGGAGAAGCCGGGTCCGGCTGGTCGCTGCCGCCGCGGCATTGGCGACGATCCCTCTCGGCACGGAGATCGCCGCGACGGCGCAGCTGGGTGCGCTGGCGGCGATCGTCGTCGCCGCACTCGTCGTCGAGGGATTCCGTCGACCGGCCTAGGCAGTCGTAGTGGAGAGCGAACTCCGCGGGGTTGGTTCGTTCCCTGATCGGCAGCGGGCCAGCCGCGGCGAAAACGCCGCCTGAGATTGACCTCGGCCGGTCGGGTCGCTATCGTCAGCGACTCGATGATGCTCGCTCGTAGCTGAGACACCCGTTGCCATGGGCCTCCCCGAAGGCCCGGCGCTGGCTTGCCCGTATCTCGCTACGCAGTACTCGAAGGAGCATCAGATGACGGAGATTCGAGAAGCACCCTCCATGGAGGCCGTACCTCGCGATCTGGTCGCAGCGGTCGAGGTCCACGAGCTTCGCAAGGAGTTCAGGGTTCCCGACCGCAAGAAGGGCCGCTTCGGCCGCAAGGCACGGGTCGCTCTCGACGGGGTCTCGTTCACCCTCGAGCGCGGAGAGACAGTGGCGATCCTGGGGCAGAATGGCTCCGGGAAGTCGACGCTCGTCCGCCTCCTCTCGACACTCCTCCTGCCGGACGGCGGCACCGCCCGGATCTTTGGCAACGACGTCGTCTCCGACGCCCGCGCCGTGCGCCGCTTGGTGAACCGCGTCTCCGTGGAGGCGTCGTTCTTCAAGAAGATGTCGTCGGCGGAGAACCTCGGCTACGCGTCCCGGTACTACGGCATGACCGCGGGGGACACCAACGATCTGATCCCCGAGATCCTCGAGCGGGTCGGCTTCCCTCGCGACCGCCGAGACGAGCCGATGGAGAACCTCTCGCGCGGGATGCAGCAGAAGGTCGCTCTCGCAAGGGCGCTGCTGACGTCTCCCGTGCTACTCCTGCTCGACGAGCCGACGACGGGGCTCGATCCGCGCTCGAAGCTCGAGGTGCAGGACTTCATTCGCGAGA
Source organism: Actinomycetota bacterium (assembly GCA_013811645.1). Taxonomy (GTDB): domain Bacteria; phylum Actinomycetota; class Thermoleophilia; order Gaiellales; family Gaiellaceae; genus GMQP-bins7. The sequence goes on from JACCUU010000195.1 coordinate 13,954, forward strand.
TCCGGACGAACCACGACTCGACAATCCTCCTCTGCACGCACGACCTGGCGGAGGCGGAAACGCTGGCGGAGCGGGTCGGGATCCTCGACCGCGGCCGCCTGCTCGCGCTCGAGCCGGCAGAGGATCTCAAGAAGCGCTACGGCTGCGGAACGCTCGAGGAGGCGTTCTTCTCGGCGACCGGGCGGGCGTTCGAGGCAGAAGGGGACGAGGACGACGATGACGACGACCGGGAGGTGTTTGCATGAGCGGCGTAGGCTCGACGGAGCCGCCCAGCCGGCGTAGGCTCGACGGAGCCGGCCAGGGAGCGCAGGCGGCGGCTTTGCCGCCGCTGGAGCAGAAGAAGAGCGGAGCGCCGGTTTTGCCGGCGTGGGAGCGGAAATGAGAGCCCTCGTCAGCACCATGCGCGCGGAGCTCGTGGGCGCCGGAGGCGTGGTCGAGCGTAACTACTACCTCACCAAGCGCTACATCTGGTGGGACGTCGCCTGGTTCCTGTGGACCGTCGCCAACACGCTCACGATCGTCTTCATCGCGAAGGGCATTGAGGCGTCCGGAGGCAATCTCGACGTCAACAGGACGATGACGACGACCGGGAGGTGTTTGCATGAGCGGCGAAGGCTCGACGGAGCCGCCCAGCCGGCGTAGGCTCGACGGAGCCGGCCAGGGAGCGCAGGCGGCGGCTTTGCCGCCGCTGGAGCAGAAGAAGAGCGGAGCGCCGG